>NZ_JBQTCF010000013.1:0-97626 GCF_052379845.1 Roseinatronobacter sp. NSM
CCCCCCGCCCCCCGCCCCGCCCCCCCCCCCAAAGGCGACGGTCGCGTGAAATTCGCAAAAGCCTGTCTTTATGCGTGGAATTAAAAAACCCGTGCAAGGTTTTGACCTTGCACGGGTTTTTAGTTCCGCATGGTGCCCAGGAGAGGACTCGAACCTCCACGCCCGTACGGGCACTAGCACCTGAAGCTAGCGCGTCTACCAGTTCCGCCACCTGGGCAGGTTGCGTGAGGGGGTGTTTATGGCGCGGCGCTGGCGCTGTCAACGGGGGAAATGAAGGAAAAATGCGAAGCGTGAAAAAAACCGTTCGGGCTTGTCGTGCGGCGGGCACAGGGGTATTGATGCACCCAAGAAACCCACAGGTATTCAACCGCAGGCGGAGGGCGCGACATGACGCAGCTTGTTACCATTTTTGGCGGGTCCGGCTTCGTCGGGCGATATATTGCGCGGCGTATGGCCAAGGCGGGTTGGCGTGTGCGGGTTGCAGTGCGCAGGCCCAATCAGGCGCTGCATGTCAAACCATATGGGGCGGTGGGGCAGGTTGAACCCGTATTTTGCAACATCCGCGATGATGCTTCGGTGCGCGCGGTCATGCAAGGTGCCGATGCGGTGGTCAATTGCGTGGGTATCCTGTCCGAAATCGGGCGCAACCGCTTTGATGCGGTCCAGACCGAAGGTGCGGGGCGCATTGCGCGGATCGCAGCGGAATTGCAGGTTGCGCGGCTGGTGCATGTGTCCGCGATTGGTGCTGATGCGCAATCAGAAAGCCTGTATCAACGCAGCAAGGCCCAAGGTGAAGCGCTGGTCACCCAGCATTTTCCGGGTGCGGTGATTCTGCGCCCTTCCATCATTTTCGGGGTGGAAGACCAGTTCTTCAACCGCTTCGCCGCGATGACGCGCTTTTCGCCCTTCCTGCCCGTGGTGGGGGCGGATACGCGCTTTCAACCCGTTTTCGTGGATGATGTGGCCCAGGCTGCAGAACATGCGCTGACTGGCACTGTGGCCGCCGGCATCTATGAACTGGGCGGGCCAGACCGCGCCACGTTCCGGCAGTTGATGCAAACCATGTTGTCGGAAATCCGGCGCAACCGGATTTTGGTGAATGTGCCGTTTGCCCTTGCCGGGCTGATGGGCGGGGCGCTGGATATTGCGCAGAAACTGTCACTGGGCCTGTTCACCAACACAGTGTTGACGCGCGACCAGGTGCGGAATTTGCGCCATGACAATGTGGTAAGCGACACTGCGCAGGGGTTTGACGCATTTGGAATAACCCCGACGCCAATGGATGCCGTCTTGCCGTCCTATTTGTGGGTGCACCGTCAGGGCGGCCAATACAAGGCCATCCACGAATCAGCGGCGCAACTGCGTAAAACCGGACAGTAACGCCGCGAAACAAAAGTGGCCCGGACAGCCGGGCCACCCTATGCCTGCGGCAAGGTCAGGATGCGCCGATGTTACGCGACATGTCTAAACGTGGCAGGGTCAGCGTGGCAGCAGAACCTTGTCAACAACATGAATCACACCGTTGGACTGGTTCACGTCAGAGATGGTCACACGTGCCGCATTTCCGGACTGGTCATACACCCATAGGGTTCTGCCGCGCAGCTGTGCGCTGAGGGGGGCACCTGACAGCGTTTCCATATGAAAGAAACCGTCCCGGCTGGCGCGGGCGCGGCGCATCAATTCTGCCCCGCCCAGATTGCCCGCCACCACATGCGATGTCAGCACGCGTTGCAATGTGCCCTTGTTTTCGGGTTGCAGCAAGGTATCGACAGTTCCAGCCGGAAGGGCGTCAAAGGCTGCATTGACGGGGGCAAACACGGTGAACGGTCCGGTGCCTTGCAGCGCCTCTACCAGATCGGCGGCTTGAACAGCGGCAACAAGGGTGGTGTGATCGGCAGAATTGACTGCGTTTTCAACAATGTTGCGGGTGGTCAGCATGGGGGCGCCGCCAACCATCGGGTTTTCAGACGCCAATGCGGGTGCCATAACGGCGGGGCTTGTCAGGGCCAATAGGGCCAGTATCGCCAGTTTTTTCATCACTCACTCCTGATTGTTGCGCAGGACAGTGCTGATATGCCTGTCCCATATCCAGGGAACGGGGGGACAGGCGCGAAAGTTTCAGGGCGGGGTTGTGAAATATATCCGCGATATGGCGGGCAGGTGCAAAATGCCTGGCCCCACAGGAAGCGCGTTACAGCAGGTTCCCAGTTTTGCGCGACATGCTTTAGCTGTCGCCCAGTTCGGCCACGGCCAGAACAGCGCCAGTGGGCAGCCCCGTGGGCGACCCGCCAGCGGGTTCCAGACTGACGGCCAGCACCTGACCAGCGACAAGTTCGGCACCAACGGCCAGTTCCGGCCCCCGCACCACCCCAAGCGAGCGGGGGATTTCACTGTCGTCAATCACCCATAATTCATAATCCAGCCCGCGTCCCGCATCCTGCCCGCGCAGCGTGATGGTCAATTGCGCATCCGCACTGTCAAAGCGCGCCTGCACCACCAGATCGCGGTCCGCCGCGACAAGTTCGGCCTGCAGCATCGGGCCAGCAGGCGGGGTCGAGATGTCCCAGATCATCAGGGCCAGCATCAGGATTGCAGCAAACGCAGTGCCAGATGCCAAGCCCAGAAACCATGATCTGCGTGGTGTCGGGGGCGGGGCGGGGAACAGCTGCGCTTCTGTTCGGGTCATGATATGGGCGGGGGCGTGCGCATCTTCATACATGTCATTGAGCGGCGACAGGCGGGTTTCCCAGGCCTGCACGCGGGCGGCGAAAGTGCTGTCAACAGCCGCGCGTGCCTTGGCCGCTTGCCAGTCGTCACCGTCCAGCAGGCCCAGCACATATTCAGCGGCCAGCACGTCATCGGGGGTTGGGGTATCAGATGGCTGCGCGCTCATTTCTCCAGACACTCCCTCAGGGTGATCAACGCGCGCCTTAGCCATGTGCGCATGGTGTTGAGGGGCACATCAAACCGGCTTGCCAGATCCTGATAGCTTAACCCCTGCAGATAGGCCCCTTGCAGCGCGGTTGCGCGGTCGTTGGGCAATTCCTTCATGCAGGCCAGCACGCGCTGCATTTCCGCGCGCAGCAGGGATTGTTCTTCCGCGCCGGGGGTGGGGTCGGGCAGGCGCGCTACCGGGTCATCGTGCCCGTCGCCACCATCATCAGGCCGCGCAGGCTGGGTGTGCCTGTGCGCAGGCCGCGCCGCGCGCAGGCAATCAAGGGCGTGATTTCGCGTGATCGCACAGATCCAGGCCATACCCGTCCCTTTCTCGGGGTTAAAGGCCGCGGCACGAGTCCATATCTTGATCATGACATCTTGCAATGCGTCTTCTGCATCGGACCTGTTGCCCAACATACGAACCAAGATGCCCATCAGTTTCGGACCGGCCGCAGTATACAACGCCCGCAGCGCAGTTTTGTCCTGCTGTGCAATGCGTCCCAGAAGGCGCGTTATATCGTCATCAGCCACGCGCGCGCCCCTTTTGCCCGTTTACGGCATATATGCCCTGCCTTTTGCCACGGTGCTGCCTGTTTCGTGGTCATGATTCAAGCCGCAACCGCAATTCGCGCAGAACCGGCAGGGTCTGGCGCACGCGGTCTTCGCCAAGGGTTTGGGCGATGTCGTCAATCAGCGGGCTGATGGCCGCAAGCGCCGCATCGCGCGCCGCGCGTCCTGCCGGGCTGATGGCGACCATCTTGCGCCGCGCGTCGTCCCAGTCGGGGCGAATATGAACATAGCCCGCCCATTCCAGCTTGCTTAATGTGTTGGTCATGGCCCCGCGCGTCACATGAAACGCGCGCGCCAGTTCGGCGGGGCGGCGTTCGGTATGCTGGCGCGCAAGCAGGTTCAGCACCCCGAAATGCGACAATTCCATGCCTTTGGGCAGCACTTTGGACAGCCGGTTTCGGGCCAGCTGGTCTGCCATCAACAATTCGCTGAACAATGCATTGGCCAGATCGGAACGTGGCGTGGTGCTCATGGCTGGGCGGGCCCTTCGATGGGGCGGTCATGAAACAATGCGGGAATACGGTTGCGCGCCCCCAGTATCTGGTCAAGATCAATCGTCACAAGGTCCACGCCGGGTTGGGTGCCCATATCCAGCAACACATCACCCCAAGGGGCAATGGCCATGGAATGCCCATAAGTCTGGCGCGCATGCCCTTGTGTGGCCACATGCTGGCCAGTTTGCGCGGGGGCCAGAACAAAGCAGCCCGTTTCAATGGCGCGCGCCCGCAGCAGCACGTCCCAATGCGCCGCCCCGGTCACAGGGCTGAAGGCGGCAGGCACTGTCAAAATATCGGCGCCGCCCTTCGCCAAGGCCCGATAAAGGTATGGAAACCGCAAATCGTAACAGATGCTCATGCCGATGCAGGCGAAATCGGTATCGGCCAGAACAGCCTGTGTGCCGGGACGGAACCCGCCAGATTCGCGGTAGGATTCGGTTTCCGACACCTGAACATCGAACATATGAACCTTGTCATAGCGCGCAACAATCGCCCCATGCGGCGAAATCAGGAAAGAGCGGTTCGCAAAACGGCCATCCGGGTCGCGGGTTTTCAGCGCAAGCGATCCGATCATCACCCATATGCCCAAATCCTGCGCCGCGCGGCGCAGGGCGGCAAGCGTGATGTCATCGTCTTCGTGCTGCAAGACACGCTGCTGATGCGCCCGCGAGGCGGAGACGCAATTGGTCATTTCCGGTGTCAGCGCGATTTGGGCACCGCCCGCGGCGGCCTTGCGCACATACTCCAGCGTGGTGGCCAGGTTTGCACTGGGGTCGTCACTGCAATTTAGCTGCACAAGTGCTGCGCGTAGCCCCATGGCGTCATCCATTCAGCAAGGGGTCAAGCTTGCCTGCGCGATCCAGTGCATACAACTCGTCACAGCCGCCCACATGCGTGTCCCCGATGAAGATTTGCGGCACTGTATGGCGGCCATGCGCGCGTTTCATCATTTCGGCGCGGCGCTCAGGCGTGCGGCTTACGTCAATTTCGGTGAAACTTGCCCCTTTCGCGCTTAGCAGGCGTTTTGCGGAATGACAAAAGCCGCAAAGTGGCGAGGTATATATTTCAATCGGTTGCATCGCAGGCATCCTGTCTGTCCGGGTTTGCGCGCACTATAGCCGATCATTCTGCATGTGCAACGCGCGCCAGCGCAATCACACGAACCGACGCGGCGCCGCGTGCCAGCAATGTATCAGTTGCCGCCGCGAATGTCGCCCCTGCGGTCATCACATCATCGACCAGCAGGATATGACGCCCTGCAATGCGGTGGGCTTGTCGCGGGTTGGGCCTGAAGGCCCCTTGCACATTGGCAAAGCGCGCCATCCGCCCGCGCCCGTCCTGCGTGCCGGTATACCGGCTGCGAATCAGCAAATCCGGGCAATGCGCCAGACGCAGCGTGTTGGCCAGGGCATGGGACAGCACTGCCGCCTGATTGTAGCGCCGTTTCAGCAGGCGCAACCAGTGCAGCGGGACGGGGACAACCAATGTATCTGGGCGCACCAGCGGTTGCGCGGCGCGCGCCATCCATTTTCCGGCAACGGGCGCATGGTCCAGCCGGTCATGATATTTCAGCCCAAGCAGGATCTGGCGGGCCTTGTCACCATAAACCATGACCGCGCGCCCCTGATCCCATGGTCTGGCAAGGGTCAGGCAGTCGTCACACACCGCGACCGGATCATCGGCACAGTCGCCGGGTAGGGGGGTTCCGCATAAATTGCAGCACAGACCGAAGATGAACCCCGTATCGCGCCAGCAGTGTGGGCATAGCGCGCCTTGCTCTTCGACCAGCGTTTCGCAGGTCATGCATTGCGGCGGGTAGACTGCCTGCAACACGCGCGTGGCCAGCGCTTTGCCCGTCGCGGTCAGGCGCGGCATGGTCTTTTGCCTTTCCAAGCGAATACTCCTACATACAAGGGCAATGACGCGACCACAGGCCCCGATATGACCCAAACCCCACCAGAACTGACCGACCGCGCCGCCCTGCGCCGAAACCGCCAGCGGGTGGGGACGGAAAACCAGATGCCCTTCTTGCACGCCACGGCACAAGAGGAGCTGCAGTTTCGCCTGAGTATGGTTAACAGATCGTTTAACGCACCCGCGATTGTGACGGGTTTACCCCAATACTGGCAGGATTTTTTACCCCATGCGCGGGTTGTGGCGGATGATGCCGTGCTGGATTTGCAAGAAGGGGCGCATGATCTGGTGCTGCATGTCATGGCGCTGCACTGGGCATCGGACCCGGTGGGCCAGTTGGTGCAGGCGCGGCGTGCCTTGCGCCCTGACGGGTTGTTTCTGGGGGTGCTGTTTGGCGGGCAAACCCTGTCGGAATTGCGCAGCGCCCTTGCGCAGGCGGAATCGGACCTGACAGGCGGCCTGTCGCCCAGAATTGTGCCCATGGCCGAAATCCGCGACCTTGGCGCGCTGTTGCAACGCGCGGGACTGGCCCTGCCAGTGGCAGATTCGCTGACAGTGCCAGTGGCCTATGGCAAGTTGCAGCGCCTGTTTGACGACCTGCGCGCAATGGGGGAACGCAACGCGTTGGCCGGTCGCCGCCGCGGTTTTACCCGCCCTGCGCTGTTTAGACGCACGGCCCGGAATTACGCCGCCCATTACGCCGACAGCGCGGGGCGGCTGATGGCCACATATGAGCTTATCTTCCTGACAGGATGGGCGCCCGACGCCAGCCAGCCGCGCCCCTTGCGCCCCGGTTCGGCCAAAATGTCACTGGCGGATGCGCTGGGAAGTGTGGAAACAGCCTTGCCCGATCAGGTGAAAATCCCCGGCACAGATTGATTCCCGAAGAAAAACAGTTATGTCACGCCAGACCTATCTGGACATATTGGAATGAAAGACCCTGCCATGCTTGATGCAAAGCCACAATCAACAGCGCGCGGCTGCCCCGTCCATATGGACCATCCCGGCCAGGGGCGTCTGGCCCATGCGGCCGCAGACCACCCCGCGGTACCACAGGCCAGGATTGGGGTGTTGCTGGCCAATCTGGGAACGCCGGACAATTATGATTACTGGTCCATGCGGCGCTACCTGAACGAATTTCTGTCCGACAAGCGTGTGATCGATTACCCGGCGTGGAAATGGCAACCGCTTTTGCAACTGATCATCCTGACCAAGCGGCCCTTTACGTCGGGGGCGAATTACAAATCCATCTGGAACCATGACAAGGGCGAAAGCCCCTTGATGACCATCACCAAGGACCAAACGGCCGGGATTGCGGCGGCGATTGCCGAACAGTTCGGCCAGAATGTCATGGTGGATTTCTGCATGCGCTATGGCAACCCGTCCACCCAGTCCAAGGTGGATGAAATGGTCAAGGCCGGGTGCGAGAAAATCCTGTTTTTCCCGCTATACCCCCATTACGCGGGCGCAACCTCCGCCACGGCCTGCGACCAGTTCTTTCGCGCGCTGATGGCGCAGAAATGGCAACCGGCCGCGCGCACTGTGGCCCCCTATTTCGACCACCCCGCCTATATTGACGCGCTGGCAACATCTGTTCAGCGCACATATGCCGCGATGGATGAAAAGCCCGAAGTGCTGGTGGCGTCCTATCATGGCATGCCCAAGCGGTATTTGCTGGAAGGGGACCCCTATCATTGCCAGTGCCAGAAAACCACGCGCCTGTTGCGCGAAAAACTGGGCTGGGACAAGGACAAGGTGCAGACAACTTTTCAATCTGTGTTCGGCACTGAAGAATGGCTGCGCCCCTATACGGTGGAGCATGTTGCGGAACTGGCGCGCGCGGGCGTCAAGCGGCTGGCGGTTGTGGCGCCTGCGTTTTCTGCCGATTGCATTGAAACGCTGGAAGAAATCAACGAGGAAATCCGCGAAAGCTTTGAACATGCGGGCGGCGAGCAGTTCACCTATATCCCCTGTCTGAATGATGATTCCGAACATGTCGATGCGCTTGTTCAGGTGATCGCATCAAACCTGTCCGGCTGGACCTGAGCGGGGATGTCCCCGCAACTTGCCGGATGTCTGCCGGACTCCGGCACTTATGGCGTGATCTTCCCTTGCGCGCGTCATAACTGGTTGCGGGCCGGACACGCAATCAGCTTGAACATGGTTCACATCCCTGCGCCATAGCGGTGCAAAAACGCAAAATGGCGGGCACAAGGCCCGCCATTCCCGCAAAACCGGGGTTTTGCAGATTATTTGGAAGCGACAGCAGCAGCCACAACCAGAAGCAGCATCAGCGGAACGATGATGCCAGCCGAAGAAGAACGTGTGTCTTCAACAACAACAGCTGGTTCAACAACTGGTTCTGCATATTTGCTGCCATGGCCGCCAGCAAAAGCGGATGTTGCAGCTACGGACAGTGCTGCTGCGAGTGCGATCTTTTTCATAGTAACCTCCAGTATTTACCTGCAACCCATTCATCAGGCACAGGCACCCAAGACGAAATGTCGTAAGGGTGGTGAAACCATTTTCCGCAACCAAACGCAACGCACAGATATGGTGTCCGGTGAAGGAATTTGTAGAAATCGTCAATTTCGCAACACTTTCGCGCCGTGTCGCGCAGGCATCTGCGGTTCGGGGCTTGGGGGCGCAAGGGCATAGTTGCATAACTGTCATTGCAGCCCCGATCACGTCGAGTTGTGTTTGAAAACCGCCGGCGTTGACGATATGCAGCACCCTGATAAGAAAAGGATGATCCTGACCATGTTTCGGTTTTTTGCTGTTCCCTTGCTTGGGGCGTTGTTTCTGGCCGCTTGTGACATTTCGCCTGTGCCCATGCGCATGGGGCCGGATGGCAAGCCGGTTCCGGCAGTTTACCGGATTGGCCCGAATGACGCGCCGCGCGTGCGCCAGCGCATGCAGGATGGCTTGAACACCATGCGCGCGCAACACGGCTTGGCGCCCTTGCAGGGCAACGCCGAACTGGCCAGCGCCGCCGCAACGCATGCGCAGGACATGTCCTTTCAAAGCCGCCCCTGGCACTGGGGGTCGGACGGGTCCAGCCCCATGCAACGTGTGCAGCGCGCAGGCTATCAAGGGGCCTTCGTGGGGGAAATGGTGTCAGAAACCTTCGAGACAGAGATTGAAACTGTCACCGGATGGATGAGCGAGCCTGAAACCCGCGCCGTCATACTGGATGACCGCGCCCGAGAGGTTGGCGTGGGCTGGCATCAAGACGACAATGGCAAGCTGTGGTGGACAGTGGTGCTTGGCGAACCCAATGCCGGTTTCCTGATGGCAGGGCGCTGACGCGCCCTGCCTTTGGGCCTGTGACAGGTTAAAAAGCCGCGCCTGAACGGGCGCGGCTTTTCACTTGCGCCCAAGCCTGTGACATGGCGCAGGGGGGAAATGTGCCGCTGGTGCGGCTGGAACAGGCATGCGTCAAGGGGCGTATTGCTGCGGGCGATCGGGCTTATGGGCGGGCTTATGGGGGCGTGTGGCCTGAAGGGGACATTTGCGGATATGCCCCGGTGCGGAATCAAGGCCGCAGGCCGCCGCACTATCGGCGGGCCGTCCCGCGGCCTGCCGATTACTCTGGTGGCACGCCAAGCCTTGAACGTCGGAATATGCCGCGTGGATAAAGTGAACCCCTAAAACGCCGGATCGGCAGCCCCCGGCCCGCCGACAGCGCGGGCTTCATCCAAGCGCCAACGTCCCCTTCAGGCCAGGACCTTCGCCGCCCCTATCCCTTATGCGCCCCGTCAGCCAATGTGCGCACATAGGCCAGAACCTGTTCCACAGACTTGCCCGAGGCGATTTCCTTGACGATTGCCGACCCGACAACGCACCCATCCGCAACGCTGGCAATATCTTGGGCGGTTTGCGGGGTCGAAATGCCAAAGCCCACGATAACGGGCAGCGCGGTTTGTGCCTTGATGCGGGCAACTTCCGGCCCGACCTGTGCAGCTTGCGCCGCCGCCGCCCCGGTAATACCGGTGATGGACACATAATAGACAAAGCCTGATGTGTTTTGCAAAACCTTGGGCAGGCGCTTGTCATCGGTGGTGGGGGTGGCCAGCCGGATGAAGTTCAGCCCCGCCGCCTGTGCAGGCAGGCACAGTTCGCTGTCTTCTTCGGGGGGCAGGTCAACGACGATCAACCCGTCAATGCCCGCATCGGTGGCCTTGGTCAGAAAACGGTCAACCCCCATGCTGTAGATGGGGTTGTAATAGCCCATCAACACTATGGGGGTTGTGTCATTGCCGGCCCTGAACCGGCGCACCATGTCCAGCGTCTTGTCCAATGTCTGCCCGCCATCAAGGGCGCGCTGGCCGGCCAGCTGGATTGTGGGACCATCGGCCATTGGGTCGGTGAAGGGAACGCCCAGTTCGATAACATCAACCCCGGCGGCGGGCAGGCCCTGCATAACCGACAGCGACGTTTCAAGGTCCGGATCACCCGCCATGATATAGGCAACGAAAGCCTTGCGACCTTCGGATTTCAGGGTGGCGAAGGTGGTGTCTATTCTGGTCATGTGATCCTGTCCCGAAGCTTTTGCAACGGTTTGCGGGAAATCGGCGCGGGAATCAACTGTCCCCGCGCCTGTGGCGGTTTTTTGCGTCCGCCCTTGGGGGGCACTTAGTCCTCAAACTCGATCAACAGATCCTTGGCTTCGATCTGGGTGCCCGCCTGAACATGCACGGATTTTACCACCGCGTCGCGGTCGGCATGCAGGCCGGTTTCCATTTTCATGGCTTCGATCGTCAGCAACAGATCGCCCGCCTTGACCTTCTGCCCGGCATTCACCCCGACCGAGGCTATGACACCGGGCATCGGGGCACCCATATGGGCGGGGTTGGTGATGTCGGCCTTGGCGCGCTGCGCGGTCTTGGCCTTTACCTCGCGGTTGGGGACCCGAATCGTGCGGGGCTGGCCGTTAAGTTCGAAAAACACTTTCACATCGCCGTCATCGCCCGTTTCGCCCACGGCCACAACGCGGATTTCCAATGTTTTGCCCGGCGCAATCTCGGCCGAGATTTCCTCGCCGGGTTCCATGCCGTAGAAGAAGGTTTGTGTGGGCAAGGCGCGCACTGGTCCGTAAACGCGGTGGCGGCCCATATAATCCAGAAATACCTTCGGATACATCAGATACCCGTTCAGATCCTCGTCATCGACCGTGAACCCTTCCAGTTGCTGGCTTAGATCGGCGCGCGTGGCGTCCAGATCAACGGGCGGCAGGCGCGCGCCGGGGCGGTCTGTCAGCGGCGCGTCATCCTTCAGAACCTTGCGCAAAATCCGCTCTGGCCAGCCGCCGGGGGGCTGGCCCAGATTGCCGCGCATCATGTCGATCACCGAATCAGGGAAGCTGACATCGCGCTCGGGGTTTTCAACATCGGCGCGCGTCAGCCCCTGCGACACCATCATCAGCGCCATATCGCCCACCACCTTGGAGGACGGGGTGACCTTGACGATATCACCAAACATCATGTTCACATCGGCATAGGTGCGCGCCACTTCCGGCCAGCGGTCTTCCAGCCCCATGGACCGCGCCTGCGCCTTCAGGTTGGTGAACTGTCCACCGGGCATTTCATGCAGATACACTTCGGAACTGGGGGCCTGCTGCGCAGATTCGAAGGCGGCGTAATGGGCGCGCACATCTTCCCAGTAATCCGAAATCTTGCGAATCGCGCCCATGTCCAGCCCCGTGTCGCGCTCGGTGAAACGCAGCGCTTCTACAATGGAGCCAAGCGTGGGCTGGCTGGTATTGCCCGAAAACGCATCCATCGCGGCATCTGCGGCATCCACGCCCGCTTCTGCTGCGGCCAGAATCGTGGCACCCGCAATCCCGCCCGTGTCATGGGTGTGAAAATGGATGGGCAGGCCCACATCTTCCTTCAGCGCCTTGATCAGCACGCGCGCTGAGGCGGGTTTGAGCAACCCTGCCATGTCCTTCAGGCCCAGCACATGCGCGCCCGCGGCCTTCAGGTCCTGGCCCATGCGGACATAATATTTCAGATCATATTTCGCGCGGTCAGGGTTCAGAATGTCGCCGGTATAACAAATTGTGCCTTCGCACACCTTGTTTGCGTCCAGCACAGCATCCATGGCGACGCGCATGTTTTCAACCCAGTTCAGGCTGTCGAACACGCGAAACACATCGACCCCAGTTTCGGCGGCCTGTTTGACAAAAAACTGCACCACATTGTCAGGGTAATTCGTATATCCCACCCCGTTGGACGCGCGCAGCAACATTTGCGTCATCAGGTTGGGCATGCGCGCGCGCAGATCGCGCAGGCGCTGCCAGGGGCATTCCTGCAAGAAACGGTAAGCCACGTCAAACGTGGCCCCGCCCCAGCATTCCATGCTGAACAATTGCGGCAGCATATGCGCATAGGCCGGCGCCACACGGATCATGTCGATAGAGCGCATGCGCGTGGCCAGAAGCGACTGGTGCGCATCGCGCATGGTGGTGTCGGTCAGCAAAAGGCGCTTTTCGCCCGCCATCCACTGGGCCACGGCCTGCGGCCCCTGTTCGTCCAGAATTTGCTTCGCGCCGCGCGGGGGGGTGGTGCCCGTGACAACTGGCGCAACAGGGGTTTTTATTCCGGCAGGCGGGCGCACACGCCCGGCGGTTTCCGGGTGCCCGTTGACCGTGATATCGGCAATATAGGTCAGAATTTTCGTCGCCCGGTCCAGCCGCTTGCGGAAATGGAACAGGTCATCGGTGGTGTCGATGAATTTCGTTGTATAGCTGTAATCCAGAAATGTGGGGTGTTTCAGCAGGTTGATAACGAAATCTATATTCGTGCTGACACCGCGAATGCGGAATTCGCGCAAGGCGCGGTCCATGCGCGCGATGGATTCCTCTGGCGTGGGGGCCCATGCGGTGACCTTGACCAGAAGCGAGTCATAATACCGCGTGATCACGCCGCCCGCATAGGCCGTGCCCCCGTCCAGACGAATACCCATGCCCGTGGCGCTGCGATAGGCGGTCAGGCGGCCATAATCGGGGATAAAATTGTTCAGCGGGTCTTCGGTGGTGATGCGGCATTGCATGGCGTGGCCCGACAAGGTGACATCGCCCTGGCTGGGGGTGCCGGTGGCTTCCGACAGGGTGGCCCCTTCCGCAATGCGGATCTGGGCCTTCACAATGTCAATGCCGGTGACTTCTTCGGTGACCGTATGTTCCACCTGCACGCGCGGGTTCACTTCGATGAAGTAGAAATCGCCACTGTCCATATCCATCAGGAATTCGACAGTGCCCGCGTTCTGATAGCCCACGGCGCGCCCGATCTTCAGCGCTTCTTCGCAGATGGCGGCGCGCTGGTTCGCGCTTAGATACGGGGCAGGGGCGCGTTCAACAACCTTCTGGTTGCGGCGCTGAACTGTGCAGTCGCGTTCATACAGGTGATACAGATTGCCATATGTGTCCCCCAGAAGCTGCACTTCGACATGGCGCGCGCGCTGGATCATCTTTTCCAGATACCCTTCGCCATTGCCGAATGCGGCCTCTGCCTCGCGGCGGCCCTCGCGCACTCTGGTTTCCAGTTCGTCAGGGCCATTGACCGCGCGCATGCCGCGCCCGCCCCCGCCATGGCTGGCCTTCAGCATCAGTGGATAGCCCACCTCATCGGCCATCTTGCGGATGGCGTCCATGTCATCGCCCAGAACTTCGGTGGCGGGAATGACCGGCACGCCTGCGTCAATCGCCACGCGCCGCGCACTGGCCTTGTCGCCAAGCGCGCGCATGGTTTCCGCCTTGGGGCCGATAAAGGTAATCCCGTTGGCCACACAGGCATCCACCAGTTCGGGGTTTTCCGACAGCAGGCCATAGCCGGGATGAATGGCATCTGCGCCCGACAGCCGCGCCACCCGGATGATTTCGTCAATCGACAGATAGGCCGCCACTGGCCCCATCCCTTCGCCAATACGGTAGGCTTCATCGGCCTTGAACCTGTGCAGGCCCAGCTTATCCTCTTCTGCGTAAACAGCAACTGTGCGCTTGCCCAGTTCATTGGCGGCGCGCATGATGCGGATCGCAATTTCACCACGATTGGCGATAAGGATTTTCTGAAATTCGGCCATGACGGTCCTTTCTGCGGGTGCAAAACAGTCTTGGTCTTTTGGATAGACCAGTTTTCACAGTTTCGTAAAGGGATTGTAAGGTTTCGTTAGAATTCGCCCCGCCCGTAAGCTGCGTTGCGGCATGCTGCGCCATGGTCTGGCCGTGCGTGGGCGCGCCATAACCTCAATGTCAGTAAACGGGTTGTTAAGCGGGCGCGTTTATCCTGCTGCAAAACGCGTTCAAGGATAAGGCAAAATGCGCAGAATCGTGTATCTAAGTTCATCGAAGGGCGCGCTTGATAAAGAGCAGATCGAAGACATCTTGCGCACATCGCGCCGCAACAATGAACCCGCAGGCGTAACCGGGTTTCTGGCCTATCATGACAGGTGCTTTTTCCAGGTGCTGGAAGGGCCACGCGATGTGGTCGAAGGGGTTTTGGCGCGCATCCGGCGTGATTCGCGCCATTCCAGCTTGTTGGTGCTGTCAGATACCGAAGTGGATGCACCGGCCTTCCCCAATTGGCAAATGGCCTTTGTGCCACGGGCGGATCTGGCCAATATTCTGGACAATTCCGCAATTTCCCTGACCGAACTTGCCCCCCAGGCGGACAGTTTCAGCGGGGATGGCAGGGTGAACAAACTGTTCAAAAGCTTCCTTGGCAGCTTTCGGGATTTGAACAGGGCCTGACCGGGGCCTGACCGGGGCCTGACTGGGGGCGGGCAGGGGCTGGCGTGACCGGGGCCGGGAACGTTGGGCGAACATGTCTTCCACTTCCAGACGGTTTTGGGTATGGTCACGCACATGAGCGATTTCAACACCGACCTGCCCCTGTCCGCCCGCGCCATGGCTGCGCGCCCCGCCCCCTATCTGGACGGGTTGAACCCCGCGCAGCGCCAGGCCGTCGAGGCGCTGGATGGTCCTGTGTTGATGCTAGCGGGCGCGGGCACTGGCAAAACCAAGGCGCTGACCGCGCGCATTGCGCATTTGCTCAATTCCGGTCGCGCCTTTCCGTCGCAAATTCTGGCCGTCACCTTCACCAACAAGGCCGCGCGCGAAATGAAGGTGCGTGTGGGCGGCTATATGGGCGAAGCGGTGGAAGGCATGCCATGGCTGGGCACGTTCCATTCCATCAGTGCCAAGTTGCTGCGCCGCCATGCCGAACTTGTGGGCTTGCAGTCCAGTTTCACGATTCTGGACAGTGACGACCAGCTGCGCCTGCTGAAACAACTGATTGTGGCCGCCAATATTGACGAAAAACGCTGGCCCGCGCGGCTGTTGGCAGGGATCATCGACCAATGGAAGAACCGCGCCTGGACGCCCGAACAGGTGCCCGCCAGCGAAGCCAGTGCCTTCAACAATCGCGGAACCGAATTTTACGCCGCTTATCAGGATCGGCTGAAAACCCTGAATGCCTGTGATTTCGGGGATTTGCTGCTGCATTGCATCAGCATTTTCCAGACCTGCCCGGATGTGCTGCAGGGGTATCAGACGCGGTTTCGCTATATTCTGGTGGATGAATATCAAGATACCAATGTGGCGCAATATCTGTGGTTGCGCCTGCTGGCGGGCGGGCACAAGAATATTTGCTGCGTGGGCGATGATGATCAGTCGATCTATGGCTGGCGCGGGGCCGAGGTGGGAAATATCTTGCGGTTTGAACGGGATTTTCCGGGCGCGACAGTGGTGCGGCTGGAACAGAATTACCGCTCCACCCCGCATATTCTGGCCGCTGCCGGTCAGGTGATTGCGGGCAATGAAGACCGGCTTGGAAAAACCCTGTGGACCGACGCGCAATCGGGCGAGAAACTGCGCCTGATTGGCCATTGGGACGGCGAGGAGGAGGCGCGCTGGATTGGCGAACAGATTGAGGATTTGCAGCGCGGCACCCGTGGCCTGAACCCGTTTGCCCTGAACCAGATGGCGATTCTGGTGCGGGCCAGCCACCAGATGCGCGCATTTGAAGACCGGTTTTTGACCATCGGCCTGCCCTATCGCGTGATTGGCGGCCCGCGTTTTTATGAACGCATGGAAATCCGCGATGCGATGGCCTATTTCCGGCTGGCGGTCAGTCCGGGCGATGATCTGGCCTTTGAACGGGTGGTCAATACCCCCAAACGCGGGCTTGGTGACAAGGCGCAGCAAACCATCCAGCGGATTGCGCGCGCCGCTGGCGTGTCGTTGGTGCAGGGGGCTGCGCTGGCGCTGGATCAGGGCGCGCTGGGCGGGCGCGGCGCAAAAGCGCTGCGCGAATTGCTGGACGGGATCGCGCGTTGGCATGCGGCGGTCGGGGGCAGCGTTGGGGCGCTCAGCGATGATCTGGTGGACGTGCTTGATACGGGCCAACCCCAGCCCGAGGGTAGCCATATCGAACTGGCCGAACAGATACTGGAGGAATCGGGCTACACTGAAATGTGGCTGAACGACAAGACACCCGAGGCGCCGGGGCGGCTGGACAACCTGAAAGAACTTGTCAAGGCATTGGAATCATTTGAAAACCTGCAAGGCTTTTTGGAACATATCGCTTTGGTCATGGATAATGACAGCGACGGGGCCGAGGAAAAAGTCAGCATCATGACGCTTCACGCGTCCAAGGGGCTGGAATTTCCCGTGGTGTTCTTGCCGGGCTGGGAAGATGGGTTGTTCCCCTCTCAGCGGTCCATGGATGAAAGCGGGGTCAAGGGGTTGGAGGAAGAACGCCGCCTTGCCTATGTGGGAATTACCCGCGCAGAACAGTTATGCACCGTCAGTTTTGCCGCCAATCGCAGGGTCTATGGCCAGTGGCAGGCGCAAATGCCGTCGCGGTTTGTGGATGAACTGCCTGCCGAACATGTCGATATCCTGACCCCGCCGGGCCTGTATGGGGGCGGTGGGGTGGCGGGGTCTGCAGCGCCAAGCGCGGTTGAGGATCGCGCCCTGCGCGCGGATGCCTATAATTCGCCAGGCTGGCGGCGCTTTCAGGCCGCGCAGTCCCGCCCCGTGACACAACCGCGCCCTGCCGCGCAGATGGTGATTGATGCGACAGCCTTGCCCGCATTTGACGAAGGCGCGCGGGTTTTTCACACCAAATTCGGCTATGGGCGCGTGGCGTCTGTGGACGGCGACAAACTGTTTATCGAATTTGAGAAGTCGGGCGCACGTCATGTCGTGGCGAAATTCGTTGTGCCAGCAGATCAGGCCGATGACGTGCCGTTTTGAGGGGTGTTGCGTAAAACCGCACCACCCTGACGGGCAAAACCGGGATTCGTGATTGTGGTTGAACACCACAGACAGGCGCGCATGTCGGCGTGTTTGGCGTATTGGTCAAACAATCTGCCCCGCAGGCAGAAAATTGGCCTAAAGCATGGCGCGCAAAACCGGTTCCCACTTTTGCGCAACCTGCTCTGAAATCTGGAAATAAAAAAGCGGCAGTCCCAGGGAGGAGGAGGGGGACTGCCGCTGATTTGCTTGACCCCAGGGAGGAGGAGGGGGCCGTTGCAATGTCCGGATCAGGTGATCCGATATTCGAGGGACAAAGCAGCCAGGGAGGAGGAGGGCCGCTTTATCCCAACGATCACCCCTAGGGAGGAGGACGGGGCGCTCGTTCTTGTGCCGGTTTCTGGCATTCTGCCATCGCCGGAATAGGGTGACGGTGATTGGGGAGGAGGATCAATCACCGTCGCTCTCGGACCCCAGGGAGGAGGAGGGGGTCCAAAACCATTAATTCTCGTATGCGGCCTCATATGCCAGGCGCGTGATCATGGAGCGGCTGATGCCAAGATCATCCAATTCACGGCTGCTCAGGCGGCTCAGCTCATCATGGGTGCGTTTGTAAACGCGGTAGCGTGCGAAGGTGTCAGCAACGGCTTCAACCCAACCGATAAGGTAACCAAGGGGGCGAACAGCGCTTACATTCGCGGTGATATGTGCCATTTTGCGTCTTCTCTTTTAAAGCGTGTTGCGGTCAGTGCCGCGTCTTGTTGAACCCAAGATAGCAATTTGCTGCATTCGCACAATAGACGATGCTGCAATGCGGCTATGCGCCAGCGTCATGTTTACGCTAGGGAAATTAACAAACTGCCACCAAATTGGTCCCTGTTGCGCGTGCGACACGCGCAGGCCACAAGAAGAAGGTGAGTCCCACAGTCATGTTAATTGACCAAATGTTCGGAAATAGTGTTAGCGATATCAAGGGTTTCTTGCCCACCGGCAGGCGGCGGCAGGCGGCCCCGTGTTGCCCGCAGGCAGCCGATGTGGTGCCATGCATTTAGCGCATGGGCGCGATCTTAGGGCGCGATGCCTTGCAAGACCGGCACAAAATATACAATCGCGTCGGTTATTTTTTGGGCGCCTGCGGCCCTTTGCCTGTGGCAAATCCTCAAATCAGGGGAAAATACGCTTCGGGAATCACCAAAACCCGTCTTGTTGCACGATTCCCTTTGCGCATGTCGTGCAAGAATGGGGACCGGTTTTGCGCGACATGCTTTCAGGTAAAGCATGCCTTGGGAATGGGCCGGAACGGGGCATGCTTGGGCCGGGAATTTCCTTTAGGGCATTTGATGCAGCAAATATGCGGCTTTTGTGTCGTATCGCGCGTGCGAAGCTGGGTAAACAGCCCCGCCGCCCCTTGTCGCTGTCGCATGAAAGGCTCATTTGTCAGAACAAAGCAGGAAGGGACTTCATTATGACGGTGACACGCGAAAAGGTCTTGCAGGCCCTGAAATCCATTTCATTGCCCGATGGCGGCGATCTGGTGTCGCGCGATCTGGTGCGCGCGCTGGTTGTCGATGGCGGCGCGGTGCGGTTTGTGCTGGAAGCCGAAACTGCCGAAATGGCCCAGCGGCTGGCCCCTGCGCGTCAGGATGCCGAAGCGGCGGTCAAGGCGCTTGACGGTGTGGCGCGGGTGTCGGTGGCCCTGACGGCGCATGGCCCCGCCCAAAAACCGCAAGGGGCCGCCCCGTCGCTGAAAATCGGGGGCCATGCCCGCCCGCAGGGTGACAAGCAAGCCGTGCCCGGCGTGCGCCATATTGTGGCCGTGGGGTCTGGCAAGGGCGGGGTCGGCAAGTCCACAGTGGCATCCAACCTTGCGGTTGCGCTGGCGCGTCTGGGGGTGCGGGTCGGGTTGCTGGACGCTGATATATACGGTCCCAGCCAGCCAAAGATGATGGGCGTGGACCGCAGGCCCGCGTCCCCTGATGGCAAGAAAATCATTCCGTTGCAGGCGCATGGCGTCACAATGATTTCCATTGGCCTGATGTTGAAAGCAGATGAAGCCGTTATCTGGCGTGGCCCCATGTTGATGGGGGCGTTGCAGCAACTTCTGACGCAGGTGGAATGGGGCGACCTGGACATCCTGATCAT
Source organism: Roseinatronobacter sp. NSM (assembly GCF_052379845.1). Taxonomy (NCBI): domain Bacteria; kingdom Pseudomonadati; phylum Pseudomonadota; class Alphaproteobacteria; order Rhodobacterales; family Paracoccaceae; genus Roseinatronobacter; species Roseinatronobacter sp. NSM. Next base: position 19,318 of record NZ_JBQTCF010000013.1, read on the forward strand.
CGACATGCCGCCGGGCACAGGCGATATTCAACTGACGCTGTGCCAGAAATTCGATGTGCGCGGTGCAATTGTGGTATCCACCCCGCAGGATGTGGCGCTGCTGGATGCGCGCAAGGCGCTGCGCGCGTTCCAGACATTGAAAACCCCTATTCTGGGACTGGTCGAAAACATGTCGACCTATATCTGTCCCAATTGCGGGCATGAGGACCATATTTTCGGCGAAGGCGGTGTCCGCGTGGAAGCGCAAAAGCAGGGCTTGGCCTTTTTGGGGGAATTGCCGCTAAGCATTGAAGTGCGGCTGGCGGGCGATGGTGGCATTCCCGTTGCGGCCACCGACAGCCCTGTTGCCCGCGCCTATGAGCGTATGGCCCAACGCTTGATAGATGCGATCTGACGCAGGGGGCGCCACGGTTTTTGGGAATGGCCGGGACCGGATGGCCCTCATGGTATTTCATGGGAATGGCGGGTTTGTGGTCCTGCCGTCCCAAGTGCTGGCGGGTCACGCACGAATCAACGGTCTGTGATTCGGCGTTACCTGCAGTAATTTGCATTTAACACCCCAAAATCTGCCGTCCTGACATGCGATTTTGTTGCATATGCGCAACTTTAGTGTGTTTGGCTAAAAATATTCTCGTATTTTCCTCATTTGGCGCCGCCCTGAATGGGATTGTGTGGGTGCGCGGCATTTGGGGCGGTTCTTGCAATGTTCACGCTACATCTAGTTGTAAATGCCAAAGGTTAACAGAATACAGGGGTGCAGTGCCCCAAACCCTGTTTGCTCTGCCCGTATTTTTCAGTTGATTACCATGCAATCCCATGGCATCCCTTTTGACAAGGTAGACGGGCATTAAGGGGCAACCAAAGACCCCGACCGAGGCAGACAGTTTCATACAGGCACCCGCTTTATCTTGAAACAAAACAGATCCGGCGCGCTTGCAGGCAGCATCCCCTCCCCCAAGGACGCAAGCGCAAACCGGGCACCCAGCGATGGGACAGTCGGCGGATCGGGCAGTGGCAGCAGCTCGATCCGCCGTTTCCATTTTCAGACCCCGCCTTATGGGGTCCATGGCAAAAAGGGACCGCCGCGCAGTGGCACGCAGGTTCAGAGGCTCCTTCCACCAGAAGGTGGACAGCAAGGGAAGGGTATCAATCCCGGCCTCATTCCGGCGTGTTGTCGAAACCGGCGACCCGGACTGGACCGACGGCCTGCGCCCCAATCTTGTCATTGTCTACGGGCTGGATGACCAGACATGGCTGGATTGCTACACGGTCAACGCCATTGAAGATATCGAGGAACGCATCGACCAGATGCAGCCGGGCAGCGATGACCGCGAAGCGCTGGAATTGCTGTTTCACGGTCTGGCACAGGACATGCAGATTGATGAAGACGGGCGTATCGTGCTGCCCCAGAAGCTGCGCGACAAGATCGGGCTGGATGGCGATGAAAAAGCGCTGTTCATCGCGTTGGGCGACAGGTTCCAGATCTGGCGCGAAGACACGTTTGAGGCCACCAAAACCGCGGCAACCCGCGCCTACATGGCCGATCAGGGACCGCGCTTCAACCCGCTGACAAAATTGCCGCCGCGCCCCGGTTCCTCATGACCGAGCAAGAACACACCCCCCATATCCCGGTATTGATACGCCCCATTCTGGCCCATCTGGCCCCTGTTTCCGGGCTGTGGGTGGATGGCACATTCGGCGCGGGCGGGTATGCGCGCGCGCTGCTGGACGGGGGCGCAGATCAGGTTATCGGTATCGACCGCGACCCCATGGCGCTGGATATGGCGCGCGCATGGGCGGGGCGCTATGGCGACAGGTTGCGGCTGGTTCAGGGGAATTTCGCGCAGCTTGACACCCATGCTGGCGGTCTGGTGGATGGCATTGTGCTGGATCTTGGCGTGTCATCCATGCAACTGGATCAGGCCGAACGCGGGTTTTCCTTCGGCAAGGACGGGCCGCTGGACATGCGCATGTCGCAATCAGGGCCAAGCGCTGCCGATCTGGTGAATTCCGCGCCCGAAGCTGTGCTGGCCGATATCCTGTATCATTACGGCGAAGAACGCGCATCGCGCCGGATTGCGCGCGCAATTGCGCGCGCCCGCACGGACGCGCCCATCACCACCACCTTGCATCTGTCGCAGATTGTTTCAAGCTGCCTGCCGCGCCCCAAACCGGGCCAAAGCCACCCTGCCACGCGCAGTTTTCAGGCGTTGCGCATTGCAGTGAACACTGAATTCGAATCGCTTGTGCAGGGGCTGGAAGCGGCAGAACGCGCGCTGCGTCCGGGCGGCAAACTGGCGGTTGTCAGTTTTCATTCCCTTGAAGACCGCATCGTGAAGCGCTTCTTGCATCTGCGTGCGGGGCAGGGCGGGCGGGCCAACCGCTACGCCCCCGAAGCGCCCAGTGATGCGCCGCGTTTCACGCTGATCGAAAAGCGCGGTGTCAGTGCGGATGCTGATGAACTGGCGCAAAACCCGCGTGCGCGGTCTGCACGCCTGCGCATGGCGCTGCGCACGGATGCGCCTGCGGCCAAAGCCGACCGGGCCGCCCTTGGGTTGCCCGGACTTGCCCTTGATAATCTGGAATAGGACAAAATGCGAAGCTTGCTGTATTTCCTGACCGCTTTGGCCGTGATTGGCCTTGCTGCATGGGCCTACCGTGAAAATCATCTGACCCAGCAAGCCATGAACGAACGCGGTGCCCTGCAACGAGAGGTTGAGAGCCTTGGGAATGCAATTACCATCCAGCGCACCGAATGGGCCTATCTGAACCGGCCCGACCGCCTGCGCGACTTGGTGGATGTCAATTTCGAACGCTTGCGGCTGGTGCCGATGACCGCAGATCATTTCGGCGAAATCGGGCAGGTGGCCTACCCTTTGCCGGTGTTGCGCAGCGACTATTCCACAGCGGTTGAAGTGTTCGGCGATCTGCAGAACCTGTCCGATCAACCACAGGGGGAACCATGATCCGCACGCCATTGCGCCCGCTGGCGCGTGTGCTTAAAGCGCGCGAAACCGGCCAGAACCCTGACCATATCGAACAGGAAAACCGCCGCTTGCGGCTGGAAAACATGCGCGATGCGGCCCGCAATCAGGCCGAAGGGCGGTTGCTGACGCTGGCATTGCTGTTTTTGTGCGGGTTCGTGTTGCTGGGGGCCAGAATGGGGTTGCTGGCGGCCACCGAACCGCTGGAATTGCGTGTGGGCATGGCCGAGGATATTTCCAGCGCGCGCGCCGACATTCTGGACCGTGACGGGCGGGTGCTGGCCACCAACCTGCCGACACACGCGCTTTATGCCGAAACCCGCCGCATGGTGGACCCGCTGCGCGCCGCGCGCGAACTGGCCCGCATCTTCCCCGATATGGATGCCGAGCGCATGGCCGCGCGGTTCACTGATCCGCAGCGCCGCTTCATCTGGATACGGGCGCAGCTGTCGCCCGAACAGCAACAGGCCGTGCATGACATTGGCGAACCCGGCCTGTTGTTTGGTCCGCGGGACATGCGCGTTTATCCAAACGGGCGGATGGCCGCGCATGTGCTGGGCGGCGCGCGTTTTGGTCAGCAAGGGGTGCGTGCCGCCGAACTTCTGGGTGTTGCCGGCACTGAACTGTTCTTTGACGCCCGCCTGCGCGACCCTGAACAGGTGAACGCCCCCTTGCATCTGTCGCTTGATCTGACAGTTCAGGCCACGGTGACCGAGGTTCTGGAAGGCGGCATGCACATGTTGAACGCCAAAGGCGCGTCTGCGGTGCTGATGGATGTCTACACTGGTGAAGTGATCAGCCTTGTTTCCTTGCCGGATTTTGACCCCAACCTGCGCCCCGCCCCCCCCACCGAGGGCGAACCGGCTGACAGCCCGCTGTTCAACCGCGCTGTGCAGGGCTATTATGAACTTGGGTCGGTGATGAAAAGCTTTGCCGTGGCCCAGGCGCTGGATATCGGAACCCTTACCCCGCAAAGCATTGTTGATACGCGCGGCCCGCTGACATGGGGCCGGTTTCGCATTAATGACTTCCGCAATTATGGGCCGCAACTGTCGGTCAAGGATGTGATGGTCAAATCCTCCAATATCGGAACCGCGCGCATCATGCAGCCCATCGGCGCCGAGGCCCAGCAGGACTTCTTGCGCAAATTCGGGTTCCTGGACCCCGCCCCAATTGAACTGGCCGAAGCGGCCCGCGCGCGCCCGCTGTTGCCTGAACGCTGGTCTGACCTGTCGGTCATGACAATTTCTTACGGACATGGCATGTCCACCAGCCCGCTGGCGCTGGCTGCGGGCTATGCCAGCCTTGTCAATGGCGGGCGCAAGATTACGCCCACCTTGCTGCGTCAGGACAATGTGCAGGCAGGCCCGCAAATCATTTCGGCGCAGACATCGCAGCAAATGCGCCTGATGTTGCATCAGGTTGTGCAAGAAGGCACAGCGTCTTTTGCGCGCATTCCCGGCTATCCCGTGGGCGGCAAGACCGGATCGGCGGACAAACCGGGGCCGCGCGGCGGATATATGAAAGATGCGGTTCTGGCAACATTCGCCAGCGTGTTCCCGTCGCATGACCCGCGCTATGTGCTGATTGTCACGCTGGATGAAGGCGCCGACACCACCGGCCCTGAACCGCGCCGCACGGCAGGCTGGACGGCGGTTCCCGTCTCCGCCGAGATCACACGCCGGGTTGCGCCCTTGCTGGATATTCGCCCCGTTCGGCTGGAAGCTGCCAACGCCGCCTTCGAGGCAGCTGTTCAATGACCCATCGGCCATTGAACAGCGCTTGGGTTTCGGGCTAACAGGCAGCACCCATCCCGCAAGGAGCTAACGCGCGTGACTGACCAGCCGCCCCTTCGCCCCCTTTCCGCGCTTGGACTTAGTCCGACCAGAGGGGGGAATGTCCCTGTCACCGGGCTGGCGCTGGACAGCCGCCATGTGCGCCAAGGCGCATTGTTCGCGGCCCTTCCCGGCAGTCGCGTTCATGGCGCCGAATTCATTTCCTATGCGCTGCGCATGGGCGCGGCTGCTGTGCTGACCGACCGCGACGGTGCCGAAATCGCGCAAGATGCGCTGGCGGGCAGTGATGCTGCGGTGGTGCTGGCGGAAGATCCGCGCGCCGCGTTCGCCTTGGCCTGTGCGCTGTGGTTCGGGGCGCAGCCCGCGCAGATGGTGGCGGTGACGGGCACGAATGGCAAAACTTCGGTGGCCAGTTTCGCCCGCCAGATCTGGGCCAATCTGGGCCATGAGGCAGTCAATCTGGGCACCACGGGCGTAGAAGGGGCATATTCCGCCCCGCTGGCCCATACCACGCCCGACCCCATAACCCTGCATCGGTTGCTGGCCGATATGGCGCATGCGGGCGTGACACATGCCGCAATGGAAGCATCTTCGCATGGCTTGGACCAGCGCCGCCTTGACGGGGTGCGCCTGCGCGCTGCGGCCTTCACCAACCTGACACAGGACCATCTGGATTATCATGTGACGATGGAGGCCTATTTCGCGGCCAAAGCGCAGCTGTTTGACCGGCTTTTGTCCGAAGACGGCGTGGCCGTCATCAATATGGATGACCCCTATGGCGCCGATATTCTGGCTATTGCCGAAGCGCGCGGGCAGGGCAGTTTGACGATCGGGCGCAACGCGGATGCGGATTTGCGCATTCTGGGCCAGCGGTTTGACGCAGCAGGCCAGACATTGCGCTTCAGCTATGCAGGCAAGACCTATCAGGAATACTTGCCCCTGATTGGCGGGTTTCAGGCCGAAAATGTGCTGGCGGCGGTCGGGCTGGTGCTGGCCTGCGGGGATGATGCTGATGATGTTGCCCTGCGCCTGCCGCTTCTGGACGGGGTGCGGGGGCGCATGCAACTGGCGGGCGCGCGTGCCAATGGGGCGCCGGTATTCGTGGATTATGCCCATACGCCCGCCGCGCTGGAGGTGGCGCTGCAGGCACTGCGCCCGCATGTGATGGGGCGCTTGATTGTCGTGTTCGGGGCAGGTGGGGACCGCGACAAGGGCAAACGCCCGTTGATGGGGCGCGCGGCAAGTGCGCATGCCGACATTGTTTTTGTGACAGATGACAACCCAAGATCAGAAGACCCTGCGCAAATTCGGGCGGCAGTCCTGCAAGGGTGCCCGAATGCCCATGAAGTGCCCGACCGCGCCGAGGCTATTTTGCGCGCCGTTGATGCGCTGGGTCCGGGGGATGCGCTTCTGGTCGCGGGCAAGGGCCATGAAACCGGGCAAATCATCGGCGAAACAGTCTATCCCTTTGATGATGTGGAACAGGCAAGTGTTGCCATTGCCGCATTGGAGGGGCAGCCATGACCCTTTGGACAGCATCGGATGCGGCGCTTGCCACAGGCGGGCAGGCGCGCGGGGACTGGCAGGCGCATGGTATTTCCATTGACACGCGCAGCCTGCAGCCGGGGGATTTGTTCATCGCGCTGAAAGCTGCGCGCGACGGGCATGATTTTGTGGCCCAGGCGCTGGCAAATGGCGCGGCGGCGGCCATGGTGGATCATGTCCCCTGCGGCGTGGCACAGGATGCGCCGCTTTTGCTTGTGCCGGATGTGATGACCGCGCTTGCGGCGCTGGGGGCGGCGGGGCGCGCGCGCAGCAAGGCGCAGGTGATTGCGGTAACTGGGTCTGTGGGCAAGACATCAACCAAGGAAATGTTGCGCGACATGCTGCAGGCGTTTGGCAAGACCCATGCCGCCGAGGCCAGTTTCAACAACCATTGGGGGGTGCCGGTCACGCTGGCGCGCATGGCCCCTGATGCGGATTTTGCAGTCATAGAAATTGGCATGAACCAGCCGGGGGAAATTGCACCCTTGGCCGCACTGGCCCGCCCGCATGTGGCCATGATTACCACTATCGCGCCAGCCCATTTGGAAGCCTTTGAAAATATTGAAGGGATCGCGCAGGAAAAAGCCAGCATCTTCACATCACTTGACAGCACTGGGCACGCAATTTTCCCCTGTGACCTGCCCACAAGCCCCATTTTGCGCGACGCGGCAACCCTGTCGGGGGCCACGCTTTGGCCCTTTGGCGTTGGGGCAGACAGCGGTGTTGTGCCCGAAGACATGACCCAGACCGACGCGGCGCTGGTCGTGCGCGCCAATGTGGGCGGCACGCGCGTGGCTGTGCGGCTGGCCAATGCAGGGGCGCATTTTGGCATGAACGGGCTGGGGTGTCTGGCCGTGGCGCAGGCGCTTGGGCTGGATCTGGCGCGCGCGGCACTGGGTCTTGGGCGGTGGCAGCCCCCGGCGGGGCGCGGCTTGCGCCAGACCATTACACTGGACGCGCTGGAAGACCTGTCTTTCACGCTGATTGATGACGCTTTCAACGCCAACCCCGCATCGCTGGAAGCGGCGCTGGACATGCTGGCAAAAATCACCCCCTCGCAAACCCCGACGGGGCGGCGCGGGCGGCGCGTTGCCATTCTGGGCGATATGCTGGAACTTGGCCCGAATGAACGGGCCTTGCACGAATCTGTGGCCCAGTATCCCGCGATGGCCAGTGTTGATCTGGTGCATTGTGTCGGGCCACGGATGGCAGCGCTGTCGCGCAAATTGCCGCTGCGCCAGCGCGGGCGCCATGTTGCCCATGCCGATGATCTGGCCGGCATCGTTCATCTGCTGGTCGCGCCCGGCGATGTTGTTCTGGTCAAAGGGTCGAAAGGCAGCCTTGTGTCAGGCATTGTCACGGCGCTGCGCAGCCTTGACGCGCCAACTGATGGCACGCGTGCCCCCCGAAGAAGTTGAAGGAAGCACCATGTTTTATTTTTTGACCGAATTCGCGGGCACATTGCCGGGGTTCAACTTGTTCCGGTTCATCACGGTGCGTGCGGGCGCGGCTTTCTTCACAGCGCTGATTTTCGGCTTTGTGTTCGGCAAGCCGCTGATCAACATGCTCAAGCGGCGCCAGTCCAATGGCCAGCCCATCCGCGAAGACGGCCCCGAAAGCCATTTGCTCACCAAGACAGGCACGCCCACCATGGGTGGTTTGCTGATCCTGTCGGCGCTGACTGTGTCAACGCTGCTTTGGGCGCGGCTGGACAACCCCTATGTGTGGATTGTGCTTCTGGTCACAGTGTCGTTTGGCGCGATCGGGTTTGCCGATGATCTTGCCAAAGTGTCCAAGGGCAATGTCAAGGGCGTGCCGGGCCGTGTGCGGCTGGGGACGGGCATTTTGATTGGCCTGTTGGCCAGTGCGGCGGCCATGTATGTGCACCCCGACGATTTGCAAGGCCAGTTGGCCGTTCCGGTATTCAAGGAAGTTCTGCTGTCGCTGGGGTGGTTCTTCATTCCGTTTGGCGCGTTCGTCATTGTGGGCGCGGCCAATTCGGTCAACCTGACGGATGGTCTGGACGGTCTGGCCATCATGCCGGTGATGATTGCCGCAACCACGCTTGGGGTGATTGCCTATGCCGTGGGGCGGGTGGATTTCACGGCCTATCTGGATGTGCATTATGTGCCCGGTGTGGGGGAATTGCTGGTCTTTACCGCCGCGCTGGCCGGTGGGGGGCTGGGGTTCTTGTGGTATAACGCGCCCCCTGCGGCGGTGTTTATGGGCGATACCGGGTCACTGGCGCTGGGCGGTGCGCTGGGGGCAATTGCGGTGTCCATCAAGCATGAAATCGTGCTGGCCATCGTGGGCGGTATCTTTGTTGTCGAAACCTTGTCCGTCATTATTCAGGTCTTGTATTTCAAGCGCACGGGCAAGCGCGTGTTCCTGATGGCCCCGATTCACCACCATTTCGAGAAGAAAGGCTGGGCCGAACCGCAGATTGTCATCAGGTTCTGGATTATCGCGCTGGTGCTGGCGCTGATTGGGCTGGCAACGCTGAAAGTGCGCTGACGCGCGCAGCGATATGCATGCGCCGGGCGCCAGAGTGGGTCGTGTGCATTCGTAGCCACGCGACCCACTCTGGCTTTATGGTGTCGCATGTCTTTTTGCGCAAAACCGGTGCCCAGTTTTGCGCGACATGCGCTATTGCACGCCCGCCCGGCGTTTGCGCAGGATTTCCAGAATATACAGCGCCATCGCCCCCCATATCATGGGGAAGGCTATGACGCGCGCGCCGTCAAAGGGTTCGCGGAAGATGAACACGGATATCAGGAAAATCATCGTGGGAATGGAATAGCCTGCAATTGCGATGGTTGACAGGCGCAGCGCCTTGGCACCGTTTGCATACAGCATCAGCGGTGCTGCCGTTACCACCCCGCACCCCACAAGCAGCACCCAGTCCACTGCGCCCGCCTGCGCGCTGAAGCTGGTGCCCTGAAACAGGGTCCAGCCTATATAAACCAGCGCGAAGGGCAACAGGATCAGCGCTTCCAGCGCGAAACCCTGATTGGGGCCAATGGGCAGCGCGCGCTTGAAATAGGCGTAGCTGCCCCAGCTGAACACAATCAGCAAGGTTCCAATCGGCAGCGCGCCCGCGTCCAGCGTCAGCACAACCACCGCCGCCATTGCCAGCGCCACAGCGCCCCATTGCCGTGGGCTAAGCTTTTCGCCCAGCAGTGTTGCGCCCAGAAAGACGTTGAAGATGGGGTTGATATAATAGCCAAGCGCTGCATCCATGGCCTTGCCGGTCTGGATAAGCCAGACATAGGTTCCCCAATTGACGGAAATCAGCGCCGCCGTCACCAAAGCCATGCCCAGCATGCGCGGCGTTCGGATGGCGGTGCGCAAGTCATCTGTGCGCCCCAGCGCAATCAGCGCGATCAACGCCACCGGAACCGCCCAGATCACCCGATGGGCGATGACCTCTATAGTGGGGACATGCTCCAGCGCCTTGAAATAGAAAGGCAACATCCCCCAGATTGCAAAAGCGGCAATCGCGAAGGCAAAGCCGCGCGGGCTGTCATCAGTGGTCATCTGACGCGCCTTGCCCGGCCAGTTGTGCGCTGACCGCATCAATAAAGGCCTGCCCGCGGCTTTCGAAATCCTTGAACTGGTCGAAACTGGCCGCCGCAGGGGCCAGAAGAACCACATCGCCAGATTGCGCCTGTGACATGGCGCTGGCCACGGCGCGGTCCATGGTGTCGCAGATTTCATGCGCCGTGTCGCCCAGTTGCAAGGCAAATTCACGCGCCGAATGCCCGATCAGATAGGCTTTGGTCACTTTGCCCAGATGGGGCACCAGCGCGCTTATGCCCCCGTCCTTGCCCAGGCCCCCCGCAATCCAGTGAATGCGATCAAAGGCTTGCAGCGCCTGTGCCGCGCTTTCGGCATTGGTGGCCTTGCTGTCATTGATGTAGCGCACGCCGCGCGCTTCCGCGACAAGCTGGCTGCGGTGCGGCAGGCCCGTGAAGCTGTGCAACGCATCCTCTATCAGGCGCGGCGCAAGGCCAAGACTGCGCGCGGCGGCATAGGCCGCACAGGCGTTTTGATGGTTATGCGCCCCCGGTAACCCCTTGACGGTGCGCAAATCTATGGACGCAACCTGTTTGCCGCGCCGGTATTCGGCCAGAAACCCCTTGCGCGCAAAGACGTTCCAGCCCGGCCCGCTCAGCTTGCGCCCCGATGAGATGCGGATCACCCGCATGTCTTCGGGGTTCTGCCCAATCTGTCCGGCCAGAAACTGGCCTTCGAATTCATCAACGCCAATCACGGCATTGTCTGGCCCACCTTCGGCGAACAGCCTGCGTTTTGCCGCGAAATACCCCCCCATACCGCCGTGACGGTCCAGATGGTCGGCGGACAGGTTGGTAAACACTGCGATGTCCGGTGTCAGCGCGCGCGCCAGTTCCGTCTGGTAGCTGGACAGTTCCAGCACCACCACTTCGCCATTTTGGGGCGGGTCAATGGACAACACCCCCTTGCCGATGTTTCCTGCCATCTGTGTGGGGCGTCCGGCCTGTTCCAGAATATGGTGCAGCAAGGCCGTTGTGGTGGACTTCCCGTTTGATCCGGTGATGGCCACAACTTTGGGCGGCTGGTCAAATTCCATGGTTTCCAGCGTGGCGAAGCTGCGGAAAAACAGCCCGATGTCATTGTCGACTGGCACACCCTGCGTGATTGCGCTGGCAATGATGCGGTTCGGGGTGGGATAAAGATGCGGGATGCCCGGGCTGACAATCAGGGCGGCAACCTCTGCCCAGTCAATTCTGGTCAGGTCGTGCACCGCAATCCCCTGACCTTCGGCGTTGCGGCGCGCCTCGGGGCTTTCGTCCCATGCCAGCGCAGTGGCGCCCCCCGCCTGCAACGCCGCACAAGTGGCCAGACCCGACCGCCCCAACCCCAGCACGGCAACGCGTGCCCCGTTATATCCTTGGATGGGGATCATGGTTCAGGGCCTTTCGTGCTTGGGGTCTTTGTTTGTTTTTGGGCCATGTCGGCGGGGCTTGCAAGGACCGCTTTCGGACGGCAGCACCCTGACGGGATACGGGCACGCGCAACAGGGACATATTTTGAAGCGGCGAATCACTTATATTCGCCTATGTGTGTGAAACTTTGCGATTGTTGCGCGGGTGCTGTTTGCGCTGACATGTTCTGTCGGTGGCACGCAATATCGGGCGGGCCGCGGAATCGTCATATTGTCGTCATGTGGAAAACAATATGAAAACAACGGTTTCCTGCAGTGCGGCGAAAATATATTCACAATATTGACAGATAATCTGTGAATAAATTTACAAAAAAATCCTTTAGTTAAAAAAAGTTACACAAACTTTGACGAATGCGTTATAACAGTTTTGGGGAAGGGCGTGTGCCAAGGTGCCGCGCCAGAATTTTTTGGGGAAGGGGAGGTGCCGCAATTGGTGGCCTTGTGCCTGCCCCGCGCGACTGGAGGAGTGTTCATGTCCAATACCTATCCCGCTTCCGATGCGTTTGTTGCAAACGCACATATCGACGCCGCGAAATATGATGAGATGTATGCGGCATCTGTCAGTGATCCGGACGTTTTCTGGGGTGAGCATGGCAAGCGTATTGACTGGATCAAACCCTTTACCAAGGTCAAGAATGCGACATTTGACTATGGCAAGGTCGACATCAAATGGTTTGAAGATGGCACATTGAACGTGTCTGCAAATTGCATTGACCGTCATGTGACCACACGCGCCAGCCAGACCGCAATTATCTGGGAACCCGATGACCCCCAAACCCCGGCGCGGCATATCAGCTATCTGGAATTGCTGGAACAGACCAGCCGCATGGCCAATGTGCTGAAGGAACACGGCATTGGCAAGGGCGACCGCGTGGTGCTGTATCTGCCCATGATCCCCGAAGCGGCCTATGCAATGCTGGCCTGCGCGCGTATCGGGGCCGTGCATTCAATCGTGTTTGCGGGCTTTTCGCCGGACGCGCTGGCAAACCGTATCAATGATTGTCAGGCCAAGGCCGTCATCACCGCCGACACTGCACCGCGCGGCGGGCGGCGCACGGCGTTGAAATCCAATACCGACAAGGCGCTGTTTGATTGTTCCGACAAGGTCAAGTGTTTCGTGGTCAAGCATACCGGCGACCAGACCACATGGGTGGACGGGCGCGACATTGACCTGAAGGCCGAAATGGACGCGGCCAACGCCTATTGCCCCTATACCGAAGTGGGTGCAGAAGACCCGCTGTTCATTCTGTATACCTCTGGGTCGACGGGCCGCCCGAAAGGGGTTGTCCACACTTCTGGCGGGTATCTGGTCTATGCGGCCATGACGCAGCAATACACCTTCGACTATCATGATGGCGATGTGTTCTGGTGCACCGCTGATGTGGGCTGGGTGACAGGGCACAGCTACATCATTTACGGACCGCTGGCCAATGGGGCGACAACGCTGATGTTTGAAGGCGTGCCAACCTATCCGGATGCAGGGCGTTTCTGGGAAGTTTGCGCCAAGCACAAGGTCAACCAGTTCTACACCGCCCCCACAGCCATTCGCGCGCTGATGGGGCAGGGCACGGAATGGGTGGAAAAGCACGACCTGTCCTCGTTGAAATTGCTGGGGTCGGTGGGCGAACCTATCAACCCAGAAGCGTGGAACTGGTATAATGAAAATGTCGGCAAGGGCCGCTGCCCGATTGTGGATACCTTCTGGCAAACCGAAACCGGCGGGCACATGATCACCGCGCTTCCCGGTGCCATGCCTGCCAAACCCGGTTCGGCCACCAAGCCGTTTTTCGGTGTGGTCCCCGAAGTGCTGGACCCCGCCACTGCCGAAGTGCAGACCGACACCGCCGCCGAAGGTGTGTTGTGCATCAAGGAAAGCTGGCCAGGTCAGATGCGCACCGTCTGGGGCGATCATGAACGTTTCATGGAAACCTATTTCAGCCAGTATAAGGGCTATTACTTCACGGGCGACGGGTGCCGCCGTGATGCGGATGGCGATTACTGGATCACGGGGCGCGTGGATGACGTGATCAACGTCTCGGGGCACCGCATGGGCACTGCAGAAGTTGAATCCGCCCTTGTCGCGCATGAAGCCGTCGCCGAAGCCGCCGTTGTGGGCTACCCCCATGACATCAAGGGGCAGGGGATTTATGCCTATGTCACCTTGATGAACAACATCGAACCGACCGAGGATTTGCGCAAGGAACTGGTCAAATGGGTGCGCACCGAGATTGGACCCATCGCCAGCCCTGACCTTATTCAATGGGCCCCCGGTCTGCCGAAAACCCGTTCCGGAAAAATCATGCGCCGTATCCTGCGCAAGATTGCCGAGGATGATTTCGGCGCATTGGGCGACACCTCTACGCTGGCAGATCCGTCAGTGGTGGATGAGTTGATTGAAAACCGCATGAACCGGGCGTGACAGGGATGAGCGAGACAATGACAAAATCTGCAGTATTGATCCTGCTTGGCCCCCCCGGTGCGGGCAAGGGCACACAGGCGCGCATGCTGGAAGAAAAATTCGGCCTTGTGCAATTGTCCACGGGTGACCTGTTGCGCGCCGCAGTGGCGGCGGGCACGGATGCGGGCAAACAGGCCAAGGCCGTGATGGATGCGGGCGGGCTGGTCAGCGATGAGATTGTTCTGGCCATCCTGCGCGACCGGATGGCCGAACCCGACACGGCAAAAGGGGTCATCCTTGACGGGTTCCCCCGCACCGCCAAACAGGCCGAAGCGCTGGACGCGCTGCTGGCCGAACAGGGCATGGCACTGGGCGCGGCCATTTCGCTGGATGTGGATGATGCGGCCATGGTGGACCGGGTTGCAGGCCGCTACACCTGCGCCAATTGTGGCGAAGGCTATCACGACAGTTTCAAGAAACCCGCCGTTGCAGGGGTGTGCGACAAGTGCAACGGGACCGAATTCAAGCGGCGGGCCGATGACAATGCCGAAACAGTAGGCGCGCGACTTGCGGCCTATCATGACCAGACCGCACCGCTGATCACATATTACGACGGGCAGGGGGCGCTGCGGCGCGTGGATGCAATGGGCCGGATCGACGCCATTGCCGCCGCATTGGCCCAGATCGTGCAAGACGTGACAGCGTAGGAATCCGGGCAACCGGAAAACGGACGGGCACTGAAACGCGCCCGAATGCAGGCCACTGAGGAGCAATCGGGCCTGCGCACAGGAAAGGTGTGTCGACAGCACATCTTCCCTGCAAGAGAGGAAGCCAGCCCCAAAAGGGGGCGGCACTGGAGGAAACTGGGAGACGTCACAATGTCAGACAAGTCGACAGACGCCTACTGGAAGGCCAACATTCGCATCATTACCATTTCCATGGTGATCTGGGCGCTTGTGTCCTTCGGGTTCGGCATCGTTCTACGCCCGCTTTTGTCGGGTATTCCAATCGGTGGGACCGATCTTGGGTTCTGGTTCGCGCAGCAAGGCTCGATCCTGACCTTTATCGTCCTGATCTTCTACTACACCTGGTACATGAACAAACTCGACAAAGAGTTTGGCGTGGAAGAATGAGGGATACCTGAAAAATGGATCAGTTTGTAATCAACCTTATCTTTGTGGGCGCATCCTTCGCGCTTTACATTGGTATCGCGATCTGGGCACGCGCCGGGTCGACCTCTGACTTTTATGCGGCTTCGCGCGGGGTTAACCCCATCGTCAACGGTGCGGCCACTGCGGCGGACTGGATGTCGGCGGCAAGCTTCATTTCGATGGCGGGTCTTATCGCCTTCGTGGGCTATGGCAACTCGACCTTCCTGATGGGCTGGACGGGCGGCTATGTGCTGTTGGCCATGTTGCTGGCCCCCTATCTGCGCAAATTCGGCCGCTTCACTGTGCCCGACTTCATCGGGGACCGTTTCTACAGCCAGACCGCGCGTCTGGTGGCTGTCATCTCGCTTCTGGTCATGTCGATCACCTATGTGATCGGCCAGATGACGGGTGCTGGCGTGGCGTTTTCGCGCTTTCTGGAAGTTTCCAACCAGACCGGCCTGTTCATCGCGTCGGGCGTTGTGTTCATCTATGCCGTTCTTGGCGGGATGAAGGGCATTACCTATACGCAGCTTGCGCAATATGTCGTGCTGATCATCGCCTATACCATTCCTGCGGTGTTCATCTCGATGCAGCTGACAGGTAACCCGCTGCCACAGCTTGGGCTGTTCAGCACGCATACGGCTTCTGGCCAGCCGCTGCTGACCACATTGAACGAAGTTCTGGTTGAACTGGGCTTCAATGACTATACCGGCAATCACGGATCAACCTTCAACATGGTGTTGTTCACCCTGTCGCTGATGATCGGTACTGCAGGTCTGCCGCATGTGATCATCCGCTTCTTTACGGTTCCGAAAGTGGCAGATGCGCGCAAATCGGCAGGTTGGGCGCTGGTGTTTATCGCGCTTCTGTACACGGTTGCACCTGCTGTTGGTGCAATGGCGCGTCTGAACATCATCACCACGCTGTATCCCAACGGTGTCGCAGGCGAGCCGCTGGCATTCGACGCCAAGCCCGACTGGATGCTGAACTGGGAACGCACAGGTCTGTTGCGCTTCGAAGACAAGAACGGCGATGGCCTGATCCAGTACTATAACGAAGCCCGCCCACCGGCGCGCGCCGTTGAAGAAGGCTGGGAAGGCAATGAAATGGTCACCTTCAACCAGGATATTCTGGTTCTGGCGAACCCCGAAATTGCACAGCTTCCCGGTTGGGTTATCGGTCTGATCGCGGCTGGCGGTCTGGCGGCGGCGCTGTCCACGGCGGCAGGTCTGTTGCTGGCAATTTCGTCCGCCATCAGCCATGACCTGATCAAGTCCATGATCAATCCGGGCATTTCGGAAAAGGGCGAATTGCTTGCGGCCCGTATTTCGATGGCCTTTGCGATTGCGCTGGCAACCTATCTGGGCCTCAACCCGCCGGGCTTTGCGGCGCAGGTGGTGGCGCTGGCCTTCGGTCTGGCAGCATCCTCGCTGTTCCCGGCCATCATGATGGGCATCTTCTCCAAGAAGATGAACTCCTCGGGGGCGATTGCCGGCATGATCGTGGGTCTTGGGTCCACAGTGCTGTATATCTTCACCTATCTGGGGTGGTTCTTCATCCCCGGCACCAACATGTTGGCCAACACACCTGACAACTGGCTGTTCGGCATCTCACCGCTAAGCTTTGGTGCGGTTGGTGCGGCGCTGAACTTCGCAGCGGCCTATGTCGTCAACAAAATGACCGGCGATGCGCCTGCGGAAATTCAGGAACTGGTGGAATCGATCCGCGTGCCCAAAGGGGCAGGCGCGGCTGTCGATCACTGATCCGACGCAAAGACACTGGCCTGTCCCCGTGCTACCGGGGGCAGGCCGTCCCAACTTGGGGCCGGTGCAATCAGGACAAAGACAATGACCCAAATCGCCCCGAAAGTTCTGGAATTCCTGCAATCGGTGCATCCATATGATTCCTTGCCGCAGGACGAACTGGCGCGTGTCGCCAGTTGCTTCAGCCGCAAGGAAGTGTCTGCAGGCACAGTTGTCTATTCCGAAGGCGAGCCGATAGACGGGGTGTATCTGGTCAAATCCGGCACAATCGAAGTGACTGATACCCATGGCGCGCTGGTGTCCATACTGGCGCCGCGCAATTCCTTCGGGGAACGCGGCCTTTTGCGGGACGGGCGCGCGGTGACAACGGCAACTGCCACGGCAAATTCGGTGCTGTTGTGCCTGCCCGCGCCCGAACTGCGCCACCTGATCGCCAATTTCCCGGCGTTTGAACGGTTTTTCAGCCGGGGCGTGCCCTCGGGCGGGAAGCTGGGGCGGCAAAATGACCTTGCCACGCTGAAGGTGGCCGATCTGATGGCGCGCAAGCCCGTGACGGCCACACCACAAATGACCGCCCAGCAAGCGGCCGGGTTGATGCGCGACAACCGCATTTCCAGTGTGGCCGTGGTCGAGGGCGAAAAGCTGGTTGGCATTGTGACAACACGCGACCTGTCAGGCCGTGTGCTGGCAGAAGGACGCCCCCTTGATACCCCGCTGGCCGAAGTGATGACCCCTGACCCGCTGGCGTTGTCGCCCAATTCGCTGGGGTCGGATATCTTGCATATGATGCTGGAACACCGGATCGGGCATTTGCCCGTGGTGCGTGGCGATACGCTTGTGGGCATGATCACCCAGACAGACCTGACGCGGTTTCAGGCCATCAGTTCGGGGCAATTGGTGCGCGATGCGGCCGTGGCGGAAAGCTATGCTGATCTGGCCCATGTGACCGAACGTATTCCGCAGCTTTTGTTGCAACTGGTGGGCGCACATAACGCCCATGATGTGATCACCCGCCTGATTACCGACATTGCCGATACCGTGACGCGGCGGTTGTTGAAACTGGCCGAAGAAAAGCTTGGACCCCCGCCCGTGCCCTATCTTTGGGCGGCCTGTGGCAGTCAGGGCCGCCAGGAACAAACCGGCGTCAGTGATCAGGACAATTGCATCATCATAGATGACAGCGTGACCCCGGATGACATGGGCTATTTCGCCGATCTGGCGCGGTTTGTGTCTGATGGTCTGGATGCGGCGGGGTATTTCTATTGCCCCGGCGACATGATGGCGACCAATCCGCGGTGGTGCCAGCCGGTCCGCGTGTGGCGGCGGTATTTTCAGGGCTGGATCAACTCCCCCTCGCCAGAAGCGCAGATGCTGTCTTCGGTCATGTTTGATCTGCGCCCGATTGGCGGGCAGGTCAGTCTGTTTCGGGATTTGCAGGATGAAACGCTGGACGCGGCCAGCAAGAATTCGATTTTCGTTGTCCACATGATTTCGAATTCCATCAAACACGCACCCCCGCTTGGGTTGCTGCGCGGCTTTGCAACCATTCGTTCGGGTGAACATAAGAACCATGTCGACATGAAGCTGGGCGGTGTGGTGCCGGTCACTGACCTTGCGCGCGTCTACGCACTGCGCGGGCGCATCACGGCTGTCAATACACGCGCGCGCCTGCTGGCGGCCGAAGAGCAGGGCATCATCTCGGTGTCTGGCGCGCGCGACCTGATCGAAGCTTATGACTTGATTGCAGACCTGCGCCTTGAAAATCAGGCGACACTGGTGCGCATGGGGCGCAAGCCTGACAATTTTCTTGCGCCATCCGACCTGTCGGATTTCGAACGCAGCCACTTGCGCGATGCATTCGTCGTGGTGCGCACCATGCAATCTGCCGTAGGCCAGATTGCAGGAACCTTAGGCTAGAAGGACCAGCCCCCTATGATTATCGAATTTCTGGCCGTTATCGTCGCAGGCTTTGGCGGTTTTGGGGTGGCGCATCTTCTGCACCGCCTGAGCTGGCGCAACCTGCCGGACTGGATTGCGCCTTTCGGGGCGGCGGCGGGGATGGTGTGCATGCTGGTCTGGCTGGAATACACCTGGGCCGGACGGTTCGAGGCCGGTTTGCCGGATGAAGTGACTGTTGTCAGCAAGAATGAGCATCGCATCTGGTATCGCCCCTGGACCTATGTTGTGCCGCTGACCACCCGCATTGCCGCAATCGACAACCGGGTGCGCCAGACCAACCGCAACAACCCCGATATGGTTCTGACAGGTGTGGTCCTGAAGGAACGTTGGGCGCTGACCTTCGGGTTTCAGTCCTTGTTTGACTGCAGCACAGCACGCCGCGCTGATCTGACCGAAGGCACAATCTTGAATGATCAAGGGATACCGGCCGCCGCTGAATGGTATCAGCTGACGCCCGACGACCCGTTTCTGACCGTCGCATGTGCAGGAGGAGGAGCCGCAAATGGAGGAGTGCGCGAAGAAGGCGAAGATTCTGGTGGTCGAGGATGAAGACAACATCGCCATAGCGCTGGACTATCTTCTGACCCGCGAAGGCTATGACCAGACACGCCTTGCCACCGGGGCAGGGGCGCTGGACATGATCCGCGACCAAAAGCCCGATCTGGTTTTGCTGGACGTCATGCTGCCCGAAGTGTCGGGCTATGATATTTGCCAATCCGTGCGCGCCGACCCGGACTGCGCGGATGTGCGCATCCTGATGATGACGGCGCGCGGGTCGGCCATGGAACGGCGCAAGGGCTTGGCCATGGGGGCGGATGGTTTCATCTCCAAGCCGTTTGAACTGAAGGAATTGCGCGAAGAAGTGCGCAAGATCCTTGCTGGCGAAACTGTCCCGCCAACGGACCGCACCGATGCTTGAAAAACTTGGCCTGCGCGTCCGTATCCTGTTATTCTTTGCGTTGCTGGCCGCAGGTGCCGTTGCGGCAGTGGGGGTTGCGGGCTGGCTGGTGGTGTCGCGCAGCGCAACGCCCGATCTGGCCGCACCCATGGCGCAGGCCGCTATTCTGGCGGGGTTCCTGATCCTGTTTCTGGTCACCGGCATCTGGTATCTGTTCGACATGAATGTGGCGCGTGCCATTGACGGGCTGGCAAATGCCATTCGCACGCGCGCCCATGCCGATGTGCAAGGCGATCTGGGCCGCGAAAAGGACCGCGCGCGGTATCTGGGCGATCTTGCGCCTGCAGCGGCGGAAATATCGCAGTCACTGGCGCAAACCCGGTCCGCGCTGGCGGAATCGGTGGCGCGCGAAACATCCCGCCTGTCTGCGGAAAAGGCGCGTCTGGAAAAATTGCTGGCAGATGTGCCGGTCGCGGTGCTGCTGTGCACGGCGGATTATCAGCTTGCGTTCTATAACGGGCAGGCGGTCACCATTCTGGAAGCAGGCGGCGCACCGGGACTGGACCGCAATTTGCTGGACTACCTGCGCGAAGGGCCTGTGCGCCATGCCTATGAACGGCTGGCGAAACTGAACGACCCCGAAGCCGCATCCGACCTGATTTGCGCGACCACCACCAGCGGGCGGCTGTTGTCGGGGCGTATGCGGGTGTTGCGCCGCACAGAACACACGCAACGCCCCGGCTTCGTGCTGACCCTGCGCGATGTCACCGCTGATCTGGCCGCACATGCCGCGCGCGAATCCCTGCTGGCCGAGGTGTTCGACCGCGTGCGCCGCCCTGCCGCCAATTTGCAAACTGTGATCGGCGTCATTTCCGAAGACAAGGACATGGCACAAGCCGCTGACCTGATGGGCGCCATGCTGTCCGAAGTGCGCGGCCTGACCGCCGCCATCACCGAACTGGGCCAGCGCTATGACAAAGGGCGCAATGACTGGCGCCCGCTTGCGCAAATCCGCGCGCGCGATCTGATGGACGGGATCGGCGCGCAGTTCGAAACCCTTGGACTGGACCTGCAGACCGAAGGGCCGGAACTGATGCTGACCTGTGACGGGTTTGAACTGGCACTGTTGCTGCGCTGGCTGGGGCAGAAACTGGCGCAGGCCGGGCATGCGCGCAGCTTTCGTCTGGTTCTGGCAGAAGAAGACGGGCCGGGTGCCGTGCTGGATCTGGTCTGGCAGGGGCCGTCCCTGTCGGTTGGCGTGTTTGATTCGTGGCTGTCCGACGCGCTGGACCCCGACACCCCGGACCTGACCGCGCGCGCCGTCCTGAACGCCCATGGCACCGAGGCCTGGACCGAAATGCGCCCCGATGGCGTGTCGCGGGTGCGCCTGCCCATCCCCAACGCGCGCCGCGCCACAACCCGCCCCGCCCCCATCCAGCGCGAGGTGGTCTATGATTTCGACCTGCTGTCGAAAGCGCGCAATGCAGGCGTTCTGGAAAGCACGCTGGAGGATCTGACCTATGTTGTGTTCGACACGGAAACCACCGGCCTGACACCGTCCAGTGACGAAATCGTGCAAATCGCGGCTGTGCGCGTGGTCAATGGCCGCCGCGTCAAGCGCGAGGTGTTTGATACACTGGTTGATCCCGCGCGCCCCATCCCCCCCTCATCAACCGAAATTCACGGCATCACCGATGATATGGTCAAAGGCGCGCCCGACATGACCGAGGCTGGCAAGCGTTTCCATGATTTCGCGCGCGGGGCTGTTCTGGTGGCGCATAATGCGCCTTTTGACATGGAATTCCTGCGCAGGCATGAAAAATCCATGGGGGTGCGGTTCGACCATCCGGTGTTGGACACGGTGCTGCTGTCGGCGGTGGTTTACGGCCAGCTGGAACAACATTCACTGGACGCGCTGACCGCACGTCTGGGCATCACCATTCCCGAAGAAGCCCGCCACACTGCCATTGGCGATACCGTGGCCACAGCGGATGCGTTTTTGAAGCTGATTCCCATGCTGAAATCGCGCGGGCTGACAACATTTGGCGATGTCCTGACCGAAGTGCGCCGCCATGGACGGTTGTTGAAAGACCTGAATTAGCGATTTTCGCGCATTTCTGCGTGTTGCGCAAAACCGGTTCCCAGTTTTGCGCGACATGCTCCAGACGCCGCAACGCCAGAATGTCGTCCTTCAAACTGCTTTTGAAACACGCAGATCAAGCGGTTCACGCCACCCGCCACGTTCTCCACATATAGTCACATGATCGGAATATATATGGAAGTGGAGGCGAGTACCGGAATCGAACCGGTGTTCACGGATTTGCAATCCGCTGCGTAACCACTCCGCCAACTCGCCTCTGGGCCAAGCGGATACGCAGTCTGGCAGCCCGCGTCAAGGCTGTTTCTTAGGGGGCGGGCATCACCATGGGGCCGATATTGCGCCCTGCCAGTATATGCACATGCAGATGCGGCACTTCCTGAACGCCATCTGCACCGGCGTTGGAAATCAGTCTGTAGCCTGCGCCATCTGCGCCGGGGGAAATGCCAAGTTGCGCGCAGACTTTGCCTATGGCGCGGGTGAAATCCACGATTTCCGCATCCGAAGCGTCCAGCGCGAAATGGTCATGGCAGACATAAGGCCCTTTGGGGATGACCAGCACATGATGGGGCGCTTTGGGGGCGATATCGGTGAAGGCCAGCGCATGATCGGTTTCCAGCACTTTGATGCAGGGGATTTCACCGCGCAGAATTTTCGCAAAGATGTTCTGGTCGTCATATGTGTAAGGCATCGCGTCCTCTTGCAATGAAGGTGTCTGGCGCGCAAGGTAGGCCCAACAGGGCAGGGCGTCACCCCTGAAAAACAGACAGGCGGGCGGAAGATGGAATATTCCAGCGGTATGGATCTGGCGCAGGACCGGTATGAAGGGTGCTGGCTGGGCAATGGGGGGGCGCTTGTCTACCGTGAAGTGCCCAAAGCGGCCTGTTCGACACTGGCGCAGCTTGTCTATCATGCCGATCACGGGGCGTATTTTGACGGCGACATTCATGATGCACATGAGGGGGTGGTGAAATGGCCCTTTGCGCCGGATCTGATGGCCCCTGCGCGGGGCGGGGCGGCGTTTGTGTTTTCGGCGGTGCGCAACCCCTTTGCGCGGATATTGTCCTGCTTTCATGAAAAGATTTGCACGCTGCAGCGCGACGGCAAGCCCTATCGGGGGACATTGCGCCAGATGCTGGCGGAACGCTACGGGGCCGATCTGGGCGCGGGCGCGGACCCGGTGCCCGCGTTTCGGCGGTTTTTGCTGTTCGTGCGCGATGTGCATGTGTCCGGGCAGCGGTTCTGGTTTGACCGGCACTGGACGCCCCAAGCGCAGCATTTGCGCGCGCTTCCCTTGAATGGCGTGGCGTTTACGCATGTGTTTCAGGTTGAGGACTGGGACAGCGGCATCGCGCCGGTGCTGGCGCAAATTCCGCCAACGCGCAGGCCCGGGGCGGCGCGGCGCTTCAACTGCGGGCCGAAACCTGTGGCACCGCTGGCCGCGTATTTCGACGATATAAGCGTGCATTTCATGCAAGAACTGTATCGTTGGGATTTCGAGCTGTTCGGGTATGACCGTTTCGACCCCGGCGCGCGCCCTGTGGCAGAGCTGGATCTGGGGGCGATCAATTTGCGGCTGTCAGACCCGCATGCGCCGCATTGGGCGGGGCTGGGGGGGTGAATGTGCGTTTCAGAGCATGTCGCGCTCATGCGCGACATGCTCCAGCGAAGGTGTGGGGCAGGCAGGGGGCGGGCGGTGCCGCCCCCTGCCTGCCCCACTGGACCACCCGCAGGGCGGGTGTTTGCCCCTGCACCTGTGGTGCAGGGGCAGGGGCGCATTCCAGTGTGGTGTGCAACAGTGGAACCCGGGGCTTTGGGTATAAAAACACACGATCACAAGGGGACAGTGGGGCGCCGGGTGTCAAGGCGCGCGCCGCATCTCAGCGCAGGGATATCACCTTGCGGTCAATGGCCAGCATATAGCCTTGTCGCGCAATGTTGCGCACCAGAACTTCGCTGATCAACTGGTTGCCCAGCGTGTCGCGCAGGCGCTTGATGCGGGTGGCGCCTGCGGCCTCGTCGCAATTGGCAGCGTCGCGGCCCGAAATAACCGCTTCGATTGCCGCGCCAGACAACACTTCATCATCAATGCACGCTTCGGCCAGCACTGCCAGCGTTTCCATGGCCGCCGGTGTCAGGCGGAATTCCATATCATTGAGGGTGACGGCATTTGTGGCGCGGTCGATGACCAGTTGCGACACTTGCAGCCCCTGTTTTTCCACCTGCACCATGCGCCTGTTTAGCGTGATCAACATGATGATCATCACAAAAGATGTCACCAGAAGCCCGGTCGCAAAGACCAGCAACACGAAAATCACCACCCTGTAGGACACCAGTGTTTCGGAAAATGCCGTGCCCGATTGCGCCAGAATTTCCAGCAGTTTCAGTTCCGCAAGCCCCGTCAGGTCCGCATTTTCGACAAACACCCGTTCCACGCGCGCATTGAAGGCCCCTGCATCGGGCAGGTTGGCAAACAGCGCCCCCGCTGTCAGCGCCAGAATGCCCACAATGGCCGCAATGCCCCAAATGACAGCGCGGTTGCCCATGCGTGCCAGTTCACTGGCGGAGATGGATAGCCCCTGCATGCGCACTCCTGCGTTGAAAGTCATCTGCCCCGAAGATGGATTCAATTTGTAGAAGCGTCCAGCCGCTTCTTGAAATGACGGGTTCGGCATAGGCGCGCGCGGCCTGCATATTGGTGCAGGCCGGTTGCGGCAGTTCAATGATGCCATATTGCAGGCGCAAGGGGCTGTCCTGCTTGGCCTTGTAATCTGCGTAACATTGGCCCGAGGCTTGCCCCGCAAGCGCCAGAACCAGACATGTAGCAGCGCATAGAGTGGTTTTCATGCAGCAACCATCGCATTGGCGGGCGCGTTATTCAATATCACAGCCCGCGCAGGCGGCATGTTATCCGATAACAGGGCCGCGTTATTGCGTGACGGGGCCGTGCGGGCACAGGGTCATGGCATGGCTTGTGAATGAAAGGAAGCTGCGGCATGTCACATTTCTATTCCACCCTAAGGGTCAAAACCACTGGTGCCTTGCTGGCGGCGGGGGTTGCGCTGGGGGCAGTTGCCTTGCCTGCAACCCCTGCAAAAGCGTCAGAGGATGCGTTGGTCAAATTCCTGTTGGGCGCAGCCGCAGTGGCGATTGTCGTGCATGCCGCGCGGTCGGATGGCGGCGCCCCCAGCAGGGGCCGCCCGCAGCACAACAGCCGCGAATTGCCCGCCCAGTGTCAGGAAACATGGTCAGTGCGCAACCGCAACATTTTGCTTTATAATGCGCAATGCCTGCACGATGCGGGGCTGCGCACCCTGCCGCGCCACTGCCTTGACACCACGCGCACCAATCGCGGACAGCGCAGCGTGTATCGGGCGTCCTGCCTGCAGGATGCGGGCTTTCATGCGCAACACCGCGCCCCTGACCGGCGCCCCAATCGCTGGGAAGAAGACCGTCACCAGCCCGCCCCGCCGCGTGGTGGCAGTGGCTGGCAACGCGGGAATATCCTGCCGCAACGCTGCCTGATTTCCTACCACTATGGCGGGCAAACGCTGGCGGGGTATCGCGCGTCCTGTCTGGAACAGCGCGGGGTGCGTGACCTGCCGCGCACCTGTCAGGTGCGCAGCACCACGGGCACAATCTATTCCGCACAATGCCTGACCGAACGCGGCTTTCGCAGCCGGTCCTGACGGGGTTGCATCGGGGCCGCGCCTTCGGGCATTACATGGCCCATGACACACCAAACCGCCCCCGATTATGAACATGAGCGCCTTGCAGCCCTGCAAGGCGCGCGCCGTGTTGTGGGCGTGGATGAAGTGGGGCGCGGCCCGCTTTGTGGTCCGGTAACAGCGGCGGCTGTGTGGCTGGACCCCGACGCGCTGCCGGCAGGGCTGGCGGATTCCAAACGCCTGAACGCGCCCGCGCGCGAACGGGTGTTCGCCGCCATCATGGCCAGCGCTGATGTGGGTATCGGCCATGCCACTGCGGCCGAGATTGACGCGATCAACATTTTGCAGGCCACCTATCTGGCCATGCAGCGCGCCATTGCCGCGTTGCGCGTGCCGCCGGACCATTTGCTGATTGACGGCAACCGCCTGCCGCCCGCATTGCCATGTCCCGCGCAGGCCGTCGTCAAGGGCGATGCGCGCGTGTTGTCCATCGCGGCCGCATCCATCATCGCCAAGGTCACGCGCGACCGGATCATGGCAGACCTTGCGCTGCACTATCCCGGTTACGGCTGGGACGTGAACGCCGGATACCCCACAAAGCGTCACAAAAATGCCATAGCAGATTTGGGGGTCACCCCAGAGCATAGACGTTCCTTCGCCCCGATACGCAAAATCTTGTGTCCATAGCTTACATGAAGAAAGTTTTTCAAACACCTGATTCAAAAAGAAATTGACGGCGAATCGCCTTTGACTCATCTTAGGGCCACAACAAGCGCAAAAAGCGCATAAGCGAGGCAGAGATGGCAGTTTCAACATTGGCGCAGGGGGCGTCCGTGCTACCCTTGGATGAAATTCTTGGCGGAGACTGCATAAAGGTGATGAACGCGCTGCCAGAAGGCAGCATTGACCTCATCTTTGCCGACCCCCCCTATAACCTGCAATTGCGCGGTGAATTGCACCGCCCCGACAACAGCCGCGTTGACGCGGTGGATGACGCCTGGGACCAGTTCGACAGCTTCAAGGCCTATGACACTTTCACCCGCGCATGGCTGAAGGCCGCGCGCCGGTTGCTGAAACCCAACGGGGCGATCTGGGTCATCGGGTCCTATCACAACATCTTCCGCGTGGGCACCGCGCTTCAGGATGCGGGCTTCTGGATCCTGAATGACGTGGTGTGGCGCAAATCCAACCCCATGCCCAATTTCCGCGGCAAACGGCTGACCAATGCGCATGAAACCATGATCTGGGCGTCCAAGGCGGAAGGGGCGAAATACACCTTCAATTATGAAGCGCTGAAGGAACTGAACGAAGGCGTTCAAATGCGCAGCGACTGGGTGCTGCCCATCTGTTCGGGCCATGAACGCCTGAAAGATGACAAGGGCGACAAGGCCCACCCGACGCAAAAACCCGAATCCCTGTTGCACCGCGTGCTGGTGGGGTCCACCAATCCTGGCGATGTTGTGCTGGACCCGTTTTTCGGCACTGGCACCACGGGCGCAGTGGCCAAATTGCTGGGCCGCCACTACATTGGTATTGAACGCGAGGAAAACTACCGCAAGGTGGCCGCCAAACGGCTGGGGCAGGTGCGCCCGCTGGAAGCTGGCGTTCTGGAAACCACGCTGTCCAAACGGGCGCAACCGCGCGTGGCCTTTGGCCAACTGGTCGAACGCGGCCTGCTGCGCCCGGGCGAGGTGCTGGTCAACCCGCGCGGTCAGGCCGCAAAAGTGCGCGTGGATGGCTCGCTGGTCAGTGCCGAACATCGCGGCTCCATCCATCAGGTGGGCGCGGCGCTGGAAAACGCGCCGTCCTGCAATGGCTGGACCTATTGGCAGTTCAAACGCGATGGGCAGTTGATTCCGATTGATTTGCTGCGCCAGCAAATCCGCGCGGAAATGCACGACTGACCCAACCGTTTTACAGTTACCGCCGGTGTCCCTGGTTCCCGCCGGGACGCCCACTGACCCCGCCTGAATTGGCGGGGTTTTTTTATGCGCTGGACCCGCTTCGCGCGCGGCCTATACTACGCGCGTGATATGATTCAACAGGGGGGCAGATGCGCGATTTCCAATATCCCGGCCGTTCGGCGGTCTATGCGGCCAATGGGCTTTGCGCCACCTCCCACCCGCTGGCGGCAAAAACAGCCGTCGATATTTTGCAAGCGGGCGGCAATGCCGTCGATGCCGCAATCGCAGCCGCCGTGCTGCTGGGCATATGCGAACCGCAAATGACCGGCATCGGGGGGGATTGTTTCGTGCTGCTCAAACCCGCTGGCGAGGATCGCATCGTTGCGCTCAACGGGTCAGGGCGTGCGCCCGGCGCCCAGAATGCCGCCGCCCTGCGCGCGCGCGGGCATGCCACAGTGCCGCTGTTTGGCGTGGATGCTGTAACCCTGCCGGGCGCGGTGGACGCCTTTTGCCGCCTGAATGCCGATTGGGGGCGCATGGCGCTGGCCGATATTCTGGCGCCTGCCATCCGCTATGCGCAAGACGGCGTGCCGGTCGCGCCGCGCACGGCCTTTGACTGGGGGCGCGCGCAAAACCTGCAAGGGCGCGCGCGCGATTATTTCCTGTCCGGCGGCCAGCCTTTGCGCGCGGGCCAAATGTTCCGCGCCCCCCAACAGGCCCATGCCTTGCAGCTGATCGCCCAACAGGGCCGCGCCGGGTTCTATGAGGGCGACGTGGCCCAGGACATCATCAACAGCCTGCGCGCCCTTGGGGGCAGCCACAGCCTCGATGATCTGGCCGCAACACGCTGCGAGTACACCGACCCCATTTCCAGCACCTATCACGGCGTCGAACTGGTCGAACATGCCCCCAACGGGCAAGGGGCCACCGCGAACCTGATCCTGAACATCCTGTCGCATTTCGATATCGCGGGCCTTGACCCCTTGGGCGCCCCGCGCGCCCATCTGGAAGCCGAGGCCACGAAACTGGCCTATGACGCGCGCAACCGCATCCTTGCCGATCCTGACCATACCTCCCGGCTGGCCCATATGCTGGCCCCCGAAACCGCTGCCGCACTGGCCGCGCTGATTGCACCCGACCGCATCATCGCAGACCCCGCCCCCATAAGCGAAGCCATCCACCGCGATACGGTCTATCTGACCGTGGTGGACAGCGACCGCATGGCCGTATCGCTGATCTATTCGATCTTCCATCCCTTCGGGTCGGGGCTGGCGTCCGAAAAATTCGGCATCCTGTTCCAGAACCGCGGCGCGGGCTTCACGCTGCAGGCAGGCCACCCCAATGAATTGCAGGGCGGCAAACGGCCCATGCACACCATCATCCCCGGCATGCTGCGCGAAAACGGGCGCGTCACGCTGCCCTTCGGGGTCATGGGGGGCGCATACCAGCCTGTGGGCCATGCGCGACTGGTCTCAAACCTCACCGATTTCGCAATGGATTTGCAAAGCGCCATCGACGCCCCCCGCGCTTTTGCCGAAAACGGCACCCTCGCACTGGAACGCCCCTATCCCGAAACAACCCTGCGCGCGCTTGCCGAGATTGGCCATACCGTCACCTATTCCGACAGCCCCATCGGCGGCGCACAGGCCATCCGCCTGACCAGCGATGGTATTCTGGTGGGCGCATCAGACCCGCGCAAGGACGGCTGCGCCATCGGCTATTGATCCGCTCCAGAACCGCCCGCCGGTATCAGGCCGTTTGGCCAACTTCATCTTGCCCCAAATACTCAAACACGGAACCCCCTGCCCAACGGGCAGGGGGTGACATGTAAACTTGCGGCGCAGCCGCTCACTCGGGTCAAAATTGGCAGGTCAAGTCTGGCAGGTCAAACCAGATCACCCCGCCAGCTGGTCCCAGCACTCCAGCGCCTTGGCCGCATACATCACCGCAGGGCCGCCGCCCATCTGGATGCACATGCCCAGCACATCGGCCAGCTCCTCGCGGGTGGCGCCCGCCTTGATCAGCGCTTCCACATGAAAGGCGATGCACGGCTCACAGCGCACCGCGACCGCAATGCCAAGCGCCACGAATTCCTTTTCCTTCACCCCCAGAACCCCGCTGGTCTTGGCGGCCAGTGACAGCGCGCCGAATCCCTTCATTGTGTCGGGAATGGCCTTGGCCAGTGTGCGGGATTTATCGCGCGTTTCGGCAATAAAAGCGGGGTAGTCCATGTGGCACCTCATATATCGTCTTGCGAATATGCGGTGCCAGATATGTCGCCCCATGGCATTGATGCAAATCAAGCCACAGCTGCGTCGGCGGTCAAATCCTGAAAAACGGCTGTGCCAGACGCGGCAGCAGCGCGCGGAACTTCAACGGGGCATCCGTGGCCGCCAGACAGATGCAATCTGCCCCCATTTCGGCAATGGGCGTATGTTCCATCTCCTCATCGGCGATTTCGATATCTCCGCGCGCGAAACGGTCACTTTCATCGACAAAGGCGCCTTGCAGAACAAGCGTCAATTCCAGCCCACGATGGCCATGATCGGGCACGGCGGTTCCTGCAGGGATGTGCAGCAACCGCGCGCTGGCATGGCGCGAGGTTGGCAAGATTGCCTGCCGCACCCCGCCCCCGATCGCGCGCCATTGCACCGCCTCCAGGCCGCCGCCGGTATAGCGCAGCAAGGGGCCGGGCAGCACAGGGTCGCGCATGTATTGGCCAACAGGGCTGTCTTCGGGGTCGTCTGCGGCTGTCTTGGCCTTGATCTTGCGCAATGTGGCCGACAGCGCATCCGAGGACATGGCCACAGGGGCCACGCGTTGGTCCAGAACCGCCCCGCCCACAGCGTCAAACCCTGCCATCCGCGCGCGGCAGTCGTCGCATAGCGAAATATGTGTGGCAACAACAAGGTTGAACGCCTCTGGCAGGGTGCCTGCGCAATAGGCCATCAGCAATTTGTCGCTTATATGGTGCTTGATCATTGTCGTGCCGTCTCTTTTCTCAGTTCATGGAATGGCGCAGCCGTTCCAGTGCCAATCTGATGCGGGATTTGATCGTGCCAAGGGGCAATCCGGTTTCATCTGCAATTTCATTATGCGTCAGGTCGCCGAAATAGGCACTTTCGATCATCTTCCGTTGCTTTTCGGGCAAGGCATTCATGGCCTGTGCCAGTTTTTCCGTTTCCTGCTGCAGCGCCAGCGCGTCCACCTGATCGGGTTCGGCCTCCGGCCCCCATGGCAGGTCTTCGGGGTCGGGCCTGCGGTCGCGGCGCAACATGTCTATGCGCCGGTTGCGCGCGATGGTGTAAATCCACGTTGCCGCGCTGGCGCGGGCGGGGTCGAACTGGGCGGCCTTGTGCCAGACCGTTGCCATGACATCTTGTGCGCATTCCTCTGCGCTGGTCGGGTCGGCGCCTGATTTCATCAAAAACGCCTTCACACGCGGCGCGAAATGTTCAAACAGCTTGGTGAACGCCTGCGCGTCTTGTTGGTTGGCCACGCGCATGACCAGCGCTGCCCAGACGGTTTTATCTGTATTGTCCAATCCTGCCTGTCCCGCCATCCTGCCCAATACCGCGTCTGTCGCACCCCCTGACCGGGGCGCGCGATGCGGTTGTGGCGTGGTTGTATCGTCACAGGTCTGATCAAACATGCCACGGTTACGGCTGCAAGGGGGAAGCGGATCAAAAAACCTGTAAGGAAGTAAGATGTTTTTTGCAGTGATCTGTCCATGCAGTCCTGACGTAAACATTCAAACGCAAATTTCTATCGGAGCGCGCCTGCATGCCATTCGAGATGTTAGACACACCTGCCCGCCGTATTGCCGTTGTCGGGGGGGGGATTTCGGGGCTTGCGGCGGCCTATCTGCTGGCGCAGCGCCACCGCGTCACCTTGTATGAGGCCGCGCCGCGCCTTGGGGGGCATGCGCGCACTGTGCTTGCGGGCAAGCAGGGCCAACAGCCGGTGGATACGGGTTTTATTGTGTTCAATTACACGAATTACCCGCATATGACGGCCATGTTTGACCGGCTGGATGTGCCCGTCGCCCCCTCGAACATGAGTTTCGGGGTGTCGTTTGACGCAGGGCGGTTCGAATACAGTCTGTCTGGCATGGACGAAGTGTTTGCAACCCGCCGCAACATCGCGGATCCGCGCTATTGGCGCATGGTGCGCGACATTTTGCATTTCAACAAACACGCGCCCCGCGTTGCGGCAGCGGACCCCAGCCTGAGTATCGGGGGGCTGCTGGCGCGTTTGGGCACAGGGGCTTGGTTTCGTGACAGGTATCTTTTGCCCTTTTCTGGCGCGATCTGGTCCACCCCCACGCGCAAGATTCTGGACTTTCCCGCGCAGGCCATGATGACGTTTTTCAGCAATCATGCCTTGCTGGGCTATGACGGGCAGCACCAGTGGTATACCGTCAAGGGCGGGTCCATCGAATATGTCCGCCGCCTTGGCGACCATCTGGAACGTGTGGGGGTGCGCCTGCGCCCTTCAACCCCTGTGCAATCAGTGACGCGCGGCCCGCTTGAGGTGCAGCTGAAGGCGCAGGGTCTGGACCCCGAAGCATTTGACGAGGTGATCTTTGCCACCCATTCCGACATCACGCAGCGCTTGTTGGCGGACCCGTCCCCGCAGGAAACTGCAGCCCTTGGCGCGGTGCGCTACCAGACCAATGACGCAATCCTGCATTGCGACCCCGATGTGATGCCAAAGCGGCGCAAATGCTGGTCAAGTTGGGTCTATACCGAACGCGGCCCAGCGGACCGCGACCGCATTTCGCTAAGCTACTGGATGAACTCCCTGCAACCCATCCCCCATGATGACCCCATGTTCGTGACCCTGAACGCCAACCACCCCGTCCGCGAGGAGTGTATTTACGACACTTACAGCTTCGATCACCCTGTCTATGATGCGGGCGCATTGCAGGCGCAGGCTGATATTCGCGCGTTCAACGGCACCAACCGCACATGGTTTTGCGGCGCATGGATGCGCAATGGCTTTCACGAAGACGGCTTTGCCAGCGCAGTGGATGTGGTGCGCGCCATGAACGACACCGCCCAGCAAGTGGCCGCGCAATGACCGGGATTGACCATATCGCGGGGCGCACCTTTCACGGGCGGCGCGGGGCGGTGGACAACCGGTTCACCTATGGCGTGGATTATGTGCTGTTTGACGCGGAAAAACCGCTGCGCCTGCCGCGCCTTATGGTGCGCAACCGTGCCGGTCTGGTGTCGCTGCGCGACCGCGACCATGGCGGCGCACCGGGGCAGGGGGCGGGCGCGGCATGGGTGCGCCGCGTTCTGGCCGCACAGGGGCTGGCGGGGGTGACCGGCGGCGCGGTCCTGCTGCTGACGCAGCCGCGCATTCTGGGCCATCTGTTCAACCCCGTCAGTTTCTGGCTGTGCCATGACAGCGCGGGCGGTTTGCGCGCGGTGATTGCGGAAGTGAACAACACCTACGGGGACCGGCATTCCTATTTATGCGTGAAACCCGACCAATCCGTGATCCGCGCGCAAGATGAACTGGGCGCGCAGAAAATCTTTCACGTCTCACCGTTTCAGCCAGTGGCGGGGCGCTATGCCTTCAGGTTTGATATTGCGCCGGACAAGGTGAATATCCGCATTTCTTATTCCCAGAACGAGGACGCGCAAGGCGGCGGGCTGGTGGCCACGCTGGTGGGGCCGCGCACTGCGTTGACAAGCCGGCGCTTGCTGGGCGCCATGGTGCGCAGGCCCTTGGGGTCGCGCAGGGTGCTGGCGCTGATCCATTGGCAGGCCGCGCGCCTGTGGTGGCGCGGCGCACCCTTCCGCGCGCGCCCCGAACCCCCCAGTCAAGAGGTCAGCCAATGACCACCGCAACCACCAACACGCCCATAGCGCCGCCTGCCCTGTGGGGCTATGCGGTGTTTGGCGGGTTGCTGGCCATGGCGGGGCTGCCCATCTATATTCATGCGCCGAAATTCTATGTTGATGACTATGCCGTGTCGCTGGCGGCGTTGGGCACAGTGTTGTTTGTGCTGCGGGGCTTGGATTTCGTGCAGGACCCCGCCCTTGGCTGGCTGGCTGCGCGGCTGCGCCATGTGCGCGCGCAGGCCGTGGCGGTGGCCGGGGGGCTGATGGCGCTGGGGATGTTGGCGTTGTTTGCCATTCCGCCGCTATTTGCCCCGCTTTTATGGTTCGCGCTGGCACTGACGCTGGTGTTTTCGGCCTATTCGTTCCTGACCATCTGCTTTTATGCCACAGGCACGACGCGGGGCACGCAATTGGGCGCGGGCGGGCATGTGCGGCTGGCGGGCTGGCGCGAAACCGGGGCGCTTTTGGGGGTGTGCGTGGCTGCGGCCGCACCTGTTGCGCTGGCGGGGGTGCTGGCGCAGCCCTTCACGGGGTTCGCCGTGGGTTTTGCCCTTGTGGCGGGGCTGGCGCTTTGGGCCATGCGGGCCGAATGGGGGGCACTGGCCACCCCGCGCGAGACTGCTGCCCCCGCACTGCCCCTGCGCCATATTCTGGCCGATGCCACGGCGCGGCGGCTGTTGCTGATTGCGCTGGTCAATGCCTTGCCGGTGGCCATCACATCCACCCTGTTTTTGTTTTACGCCGAATCGGTCTTGCAGGCGGACGGGTGGGAAGGCGCGCTGTTGATCGTGCTGTTTTTGTCGGCGGCAGTGTCTGCGCCGCTATGGGCGCGGCTGGCGCGGCGTGTGGGGGCAAAACCGGCGCTGATGGCGGGCATGGGGCTGGCCGCGCTGAGTTTCGTGTTCGTGCTGGCGCTGGGTCCGGGGGATATTGCGCTGTTTGCCATCATTTGCGTGGTGTCGGGCGCGGGCATTGGCGCCGATCTGACCTTGCTGCCTGCGATATTTTCGCGCCGCATGGCCGAATTGTCGCCCGATGCATCGCAAGGGTTCGGGCTATGGGCGTTTGTGACCAAGGCCACACTGGCGCTGGCGGCGCTGATTGTGTTTCCCACACTGGACCTTGCAGGGTTCGAAGCGGGCAGCGCGAACCCCGACAGCGCCCTGCTGGCGCTTGTCGTGCTGTATGCCGCGTTCCCTTCGGTATTGAAATTTCTGGCGGTGGTGCTTCTGGCCCGCACGCCCCTGACGGAGAGCTGACATGACCACCTTGCTAAGTGTATTGACAGGCATGGCCCTGATGCTGGCGCTTGTTGCGCTTATGTCGCGTATGATGGGGTTTGGTGCGCAAAAGCCGTCGGATTATGCGACGCTGGAACCGCGCATGGACATTCGCCACCACCTGTCCGGCCCGCTGCGCTGTGAAGGCGTGATTTACGGCCCGCTGGGGCGCGTGACATCGCGCTTCACCGCCGATATGGACGGGCGCTGGGACGGCAACAGGGGCGTGTTGTCGGAACATTTCACCTATGACAGTGGCACCCGGCAGGACCGCGAATGGCGCCTGACACTGGGCAATGACGGCGCAATCAAAGCCGAGGCCGATGACCTGACCGGCATTGGCCAAGGCAAGCAGGATGGCGCGGCGGTCTGCCTGACCTATACCATCCGCCTGCCTGCCAGCGCGGGCGGGCACACGCTTCAGGTCACCGACTGGATGTATCTGGTCGATGACAAGACCATCATCAACCGCAGCCAGTTTCGCAAATTCGGCTTCAAGGTGGCCGAACTGGTCGCCACAATGCGCAAGCCTGACGCATGAGGGGGCTTGCAGGGAAAACCTATTGGATTGTCGGCGCCTCCGAAGGGTTGGGGCGCGCGCTGGCGCAGCAAATGTCACAGGCCGGGTGCACGCTGGTTCTGTCGGCGCGCACGGCAGACAAGCTGCAGGCGCTGGCCGCCGAATTGCCCAATCCCGCGCGCGTGCTGGCCTGCGATGTGGCCGACAGGGCGTCGGTGCTGGCGGCGGCGCGCGCGGCGGGGCCAGTGGATGGGCTGGTGTGGATGGCGGGTGTCTACTGGCCGTTTTCCGCACGCAAATGGGACGCTGAAAAGGCCGAAACCATGTTTGACGTGAACCTGACAGGGGCCGCGCGTGTGCTGGGGCAGGTGGTGCCGCAGATGGTGGCGCGCCAGCAGGGCCATATTGTGATTGTGGGGTCATTGTCGGGCTATCGTGGCTTGCCGGGGTCCATCGGCTACAGTTCCAGCAAGGCAGGCGTGATGCATCTGGCGGAATCAATGCATGCCGATTTGCGCGGCACGGGCGTGGATGTGCAACTGGCCAATCCCGGTTTCATCCGCACACGGTTGACCGACAAGAACGACTTTGCCATGCCGTTCTTGATGGAACCCGACAGGGCAGCGGCCGAAGTTATGGCGCTGATGCGCGGGTATAAATTCCAGCGCGCCTTTCCGCGCGTGTTCTCATGGCTGTTTCGCGGTGCGAATTTCCTGCCGGACTGGGCCTATTACCGGCTGTTTGGCGGCAAATCCGGCTAGACGTGCTGCGTAGGCCCTAAACCGGGGTGTTCGGCCTGACAGCGGTTCGGAAAATGTCGGGCCAGCGGCGGCCCGCATGACGCCCCTTTGGGGCGGGCGCAGTCACCTGCGCAGCGCAGCGCTGCAGCCCGTTGCGCGGGAAAACACGCAAATTCTTGGGGTTAGGGTGGGGCTAGGGCATGCGGCGCGCATGCCCATGACCGCGCGCACAGGCGACTGGGCGGGTGTTTTCGCACGACACGGCATAGCGCCCCTGTTGATGCCCCCCCGTTCTGGCCCCGTTCAGGCCCCCTACAGGCAGCGCACGCGCCCTTAGCCAAGTTCACAGCTTTATGCCCTAAGGTGGGTTTTCGTGTTTGGCGGGGTCCGGTGGGCGGGGGGCGTTGCAACAGGCGCGGTCCGTCCCCGTGCAGGGGCCACAGAAACAGGCAAAACCTTATGATCAAAGACACGCAGCCCGGCACGCGGGCCGATGGGGGGCCGACACCTGAAAACATGGTGTCCTATTCCGAGCAGTTGCTGAACCATTCCATCGCGCGGCTGACGCGCATTCTTGAAACCTATGACGATATGCCCGCTGCGCTGGCTGGCAAGGAACTGGCCGAGGAGTTCCGCAGCCTGCGCAAGGCGTTGGAGATTGCTTATCATGAACGTGCCAATATCCAGAAACTCAAGGGCGGCGAAGATGCCCGCGCCGCCAGTCTTGACCTTGGGGCCGCAAGGGATGAAATCGCCCGCAGACTGGCTTGCCTGCGCGCCGCCGCAAACTGTGGCGGAATTTCTGGACAGCCTGAGTGATGATGCGCTGGCAGCCCTGCCATGGCTGTTCGAATTCTGGGCCGCGCCCCACCAGTTGCCCCCCTCGGGCGACTGGCGCACATGGGTGTGTATGGGTGGGCGCGGGGCGGGCAAAACGCGCGCGGGCGCCGAATGGGTGCGCGCGCAGGTCGAAGGGGCGCGCCCGCTGGATGCGGGTGTGGCGCGGCGCGTGGCGCTGGTGGGCGAAACCTATGATCAGGCGCGCGATGTGATGGTGTTTGGCGACAGCGGCATCATGGCCTGTTCCCCCGCTGACCGCCTGCCCCATTGGGAAGCGACCAAGCGCCGGCTGGTCTGGCCCAATGGCGCGGTTGCGCAATGCTTCAGCGCGTCCGACCCGCAGGCGCTGCGTGGCCCGCAATTTGACGCGGCATGGTGTGACGAACTGGCCAAATGGCCCAAGGCCGAAGACGCCTGGGACATGTTGCAATTCGCCCTGCGCCTTGGCCCCCATCCGCGCCAGCTGGTCACCACCACCCCGCGCAATCAGGCCACGCTGAAGGGTATTTTGCGCGCGCCCTCCACAGTGCTGACCCATGCCGCCACCGAAGCAAACCGCGCCTGGCTGGCCCCGTCATTCCTGGAAGAAATCCGCCACCGCTACCGTGGCACGCGGCTGGAACGGCAGGAACTGGACGGGCAGTTGCTGGAAGATGCGGCAGGCACGCTATGGCCCCAAGCGCTGCTGGAAGGGGCGCGGGTGGGGCAGGTGCCCCAGCTTTCGCGCGTGGTGGTTGCCGTCGACCCCGCGGTCAGCGCGCATGCGGGGTCTGACCTGTGCGGGATCGTGGTTGTGGGGGCTGTGACCGAAGGGCCGCCCGCAGACTGGCGCGCCTATGTGCTGGAAGATGCCAGCCTGCGCGCCACATCGCCCAGCCAATGGGCGCGCGCGGCCATTGACGCGCTGCACCGCCATGGTGGCGACCGCATCGTGGCCGAGGTCAACCAGGGCGGCAATCTGGTGGCCGAAGTGCTGCGCCAGATTGACCCGCTGGTGCCGTTTCGCGCGGTGCATGCCAGCCGTGGAAAGGTGCTGCGCGCAGAACCTGTGGCGGCGCTTTATGAACAGGGGCGGGTGTTTCACACAGCCCCCCTTGGCCCGCTGGAGGACCAGATGGCGCAGATGACCGCGCAGGGCTTTGCAGGCACCGGCAGCCCCGACCGCGTGGATGCGCTGGTCTGGGCGCTGCATGATCTGGTGCTGGCCCCTGCCGCGCGCTGGTCGCGGCCAAAGGTGCGCACGCTGTGATAAGCGGGGGTTCATTCCGTTGCGCTAGGGTGGTTGCAGACAGTCCGAAACGGGGCAGGGGCGGGCCAGCGGTCTGACGTGGTGCCCGCCCGCCGCCGCCGCATTTGAGTATTTTGGGCAAGATGAAGGGGCCAAGGAATGGAGCATATCCGAGATGTTTGATATCTTTCGTAAAACACAACCACCCGAGAGTGGCGCGGGCGATCTGGCGCAGAGCAAGGCATCTGCTGTGGGGCCGCTGACGGCAGGGCGCATCGGGGCGCGAACGGCCAGTCTTGGGGGGACAGGCAGCGGGGCTGCGCCCATTGGCCTGCGCGATGGTGTGTCGCTGGCGCGGGCGGGGTTTGTGGGCAACCCGATCGGGTTTCGGGCTGTGCGCCTGATTTCGGAAGCGGCCAGCGCGTTGCCGCTGGTGGTGCAGGACAGTGCGCGGCGCTATGATGTGCATCCGCTGCTGGACCTGATCACCCGCCCCAACCCCGTGCAGGGGCGCGCCGAGTTTTTTGAGGCGCTTTATGCGCAGCTGCTGCTGTCGGGCAATGCCTATGTCGAGGCGGTGACCGGCGCTGAGGGCGGGGTGCAGGAATTGCATGTCCTGCGATCGGACCGCATCAGCGTTGTGCCCGGTGCCGATGGCTGGCCCATTGCGTGGGAGTATACTGTGGGCGCGAAAAAGCACCGCTTTAATATGCGCGACGGGCTGGCGCCCATTTGCCATATCCGGTCTTTTCATCCGCATGATGACCATTACGGCCTGTCGCCCCTGACGGCTGCGGCGCGCGCGGTTGAGGTGCATAATGCCGCGTCGAACTGGTCCAAGGCGCTGTTGGACAATGCGGCGCGCCCGTCCGGGGCGATCATCTATCGTGGGCCGGACGGGCAGGGCAGCATGAGTGCCGAGCAGTTCGACCGCCTGCAATCGGAGATTGAAACCAACCATCAGGGCGCGCGCAATGCTGGCCGGCCCATGTTGCTGGAAGGGGGGCTGGACTGGAAGCCCAT
The DNA here is from genome assembly GCF_052379845.1 of Roseinatronobacter sp. NSM. Classification (NCBI taxonomy): domain Bacteria; kingdom Pseudomonadati; phylum Pseudomonadota; class Alphaproteobacteria; order Rhodobacterales; family Paracoccaceae; genus Roseinatronobacter; species Roseinatronobacter sp. NSM. The sequence goes on from NZ_JBQTCF010000013.1 coordinate 57,955, forward strand.
GGGCTTTTCGCCGTCCGACATGGAATTTCACCGCACCAAGGAAGCGGCGGCGCGTGAAATTGCCATTGCCTTCGGGGTGCCGCCCATGTTGCTGGGTATTCCGGGCGATGCGACCTATGCCAATTATCAGGAGGCCAACCGCGCCTTTTACCGCCTGACCGTCCTGCCCATGGCGCAGCGTGTGGCGGCATCGGTGGCGCATTGGTTGTCGGGCTTTGTGCCCGGTGCGGTGGTGCTGAAGCCCGATCTGGACCAGGTGCCCGCATTGGCGGAAGAGCGCGAACAGCAATGGCGCCGCATCGGGCAGGCCAGCTTTCTGGATGATGCTGAAAAACGCGCCCTTCTGGGCCTGCCTGCCCGTGTCGAGGGGGCATGAGTGCGCGCCGTCAAACAAGCGGGTCGCGCTACCTGTATGACAGTTTTGAAGCGGCGCAGGCGCGCATTGACGCACAGGAGCGCGTGTTCGAGGTGCGCAAGGAAGCGCTGGAATTTCGCATGACGCGGCTGGAAAGCGCGGTCGAGCGGCTGGAGCGGCGCTTGTGGCTGGCGGTCTATGCTGTGGCTGCAGGGGTGTTGCTGCATGGCGCGCTGGCGCTGCTGGCCGCCACCCAATGAAAGGGGACAATATGGAATACAAGTTCTGCAAACCCGATGCCGGTCTGGTCCTGAGTGAGGGGCACTGCATTTCGGGCTATGCCAGTGTGTTTGGCCTGCGTGACACGGGCGGGGATACTGTCCAGCCCGGGGCATATGGCGCATCCCTGCAACGGCTGGCGGCACGCGGCGACAAGGTGCGCATGTTGTGGCAACATGACCCCGCCCAGCCCATCGGTATTTGGGAGGAGGTGGTTGAAGATGCCCGTGGCCTGTTCGTCAAGGGCCGTCTGCTGCCCGATGTGGCGCGCGCGCGCGAAGCGCTGGCGCTGGTGCAGGCCGGCGCGCTGGACGGGTTGTCCATTGGCTACCGCACGGTGCGCGCGCAGGCGCTGGCCACGGGCGGGCGCAGTTTGATTGAACTGGAATTGTGGGAAGTCAGCCTTGTGACCTTTCCCATGCAGACACAGGCACGCATCAGCGCGAAATCCGGTCTGATGGCCGATCTGGCCATGGCCACAGCCCGCCTGCGCGAGGCGCGCGCCGCTGTTGCGCGCCTGTAGGGGCTGCGCACGCACGCTTCACCGGATCTTGGGCTTGGTGCGCTACAAAAGCCCCTGATCGCAACATCGTTCCATTTTTTTGCAGGAGAGCGACATGACCAACCCCGCGCCACCGGCTGCGGGCCGGACCGCCACACCCGTGCCGGACGCCCCCGAACTGAAAACCGCCTTGCACGATTTCACCACCGAATTCGGCGGTTTTCAGGCCGAAATCATCCGTAAGTTCCAACAACATGAAGAGCGACTGACCATGCTGGACCGCAAAACTGCCCTTTCCCCCGCCCGCCCCGCCCTTAGCGGCGCTGATGCAGGCGCAACGCTGCACCACAAGGCGTTTGACGCCTATTTGCGTTCGGGCGATGACAGCCCCATGCGCGGGCTGGAGCTGGACACCAAGGGCCTGAACACGCAGATCGCCGCAGATGGCGGCTATCTGGTGGACCCTGAAACCGCGCAGGCCATTCGTGGCGTGCTGCATGCGACGGCGTCCATCCGCGCGATTGCATCTGTGGTGACAGTGGAATCGACATCCTTTGATGTGCTGGTGGACCACACGGATGTGTCCACCGGCTGGGCGACCGAGGCCCTGGCCACTGCTGAATCCGACACCCCGAAAATTGACCGCATCCCCATTCGCCTGCATGAATTGTCGGCCATGCCCAAGGCCAGCCAGCGCCTGCTCGATGACAGCGCCTTTGACATTGAAGGGTGGCTGGCCGCGCGCATTGCATCGAAATTCGCGCGTGCGGAAGCGGCGGCCTTCATCAGCGGGGACGGCGTGGACAAGCCGCGCGGGTTCCTGACGCATACCGACATTCCTGATGAAATCTGGGAATGGGGCAATCTGGGCTATATTGCGACGGGCGCGGCGGGCGATTTTGCCAGCACCAATGCCGCTGATGCGATTGTCGATCTGGTCTATGCGCTGGGCGCCAGCTACCGCGCGAATGCCGTGTTTGTGATGAATTCCAAAACCGCAGGCGCCGTGCGCAAGATGAAAGATGCCGACGGGCGTTTCTTGTGGTCGGACGGGCTGGCGGCGGGGGAACCGGCGCGCCTGATGGGCTATCCGGTGCTGGTGGCCGAGGACATGCCCGACATTGCCAACAACGCCTGTGCGATTGCCTTTGGCGATTTCGAGGCCGGCTATACCATTGCCGAACGCCCCGACATGCGCGTGTTGCGCGACCCGTTCAGCGCGAAACCGCATGTGCTGTTCTATGCCACCAAGCGCGTGGGCGGCGATGTGTCCGATTTCAAGGCCATCAAGTTGCTGAAATTCGCCCTGAGCTAAGTTCGTTGCGGGCTGCGCGGCCCTGATCGCGCAGTCCTGCCCCCATCCCGCCGCGCCATATTGGCGCATAGGCGGGCAGGGGGTGCGCGGTGGCGGGCCTTGCCTGTCCGGTGTCCCATCTTGCGCCCCTGCATGTGCAGGCAGGCCGCACCGCGTGCCCCCGTTTCCCCTTTTTGACCCCTGCGCAAAGGCTGCTGTCATGGACCTGCAAGCAACAAGCCCCATCCCCCCTTCTGTGCTGCCTGTGGCGGCGTTTCGGGATCATCTGCGCCTGTCTTCGGGATTTGCCGATGGTGTGACCGAAGATGCGCTTCTGGAACAGTATCTGCGCGCCGCGCTGGACAGTATCGAAAGGCGCGTGTCGCGCGCGCTGTTCTTGCGCAGCTACATGCTGCGCCTGACATGCTGGCGCGATGACTATGCGCAAACCCTGCCGCGCGCCCCAGTGGTGCAGGTGACTGCGCTGAGTTTGCGCGACCGTCTGGGCGCGCAAACCCTTGTGCCTGCGGACCGCTACATTCTGCAAGCCGACGGGGCACGCCCGCGCATTGTTGCCGCTGGGGCCGCCTTGCCTGCGATTCCGTTGCGCGGAACGGTGGAAATTGCGTTTACGGCGGGGTTTGGCGCGGCATGGGATGATATTCCCGCTGATCTGCGCCAGGCGGTGCTGTTGCTGGCCGCGCAATATTATGAACACCGCGACAGTGGCGGCGCGCCGGATATGGATTTTGGCGTTGCGGCCCTGCTGGAACGCTGGCGCGACATACGCATGGGGGGGCGGGCATGAGGGCGCGCATCCCCCAACTGACCCGCGCGCTGGTGCTGGAATCGCCTGTGACCGTGCCTGATGGCGCGGGCGGGTTTTCCACCACATGGCAGGCGCTTGGCACGCTATGGGCCGAAATCCGTGCAGGTAACGGGCGTGAACGTCTGGCCACGCTTGGCCCGTTGGGCGAAGTGCGCTTGCGCATCACGCTGCGCGCGGCCCCCCAGGGGTCCGACCGCCGCCCCCGCCCCGACCAGCGCCTGCGCGACGGCGCGCGCATCTTCCGCATTCTGGCCGTGGCGGAAGCGGACGCGCAAGGCCGCTACCTGATCTGCACCGCCCTGGAGGAGGCCCCCGCATGAGCTATGCCATGGCACCCGCGCTGCAAGCCGCGATTTTCCAGCATCTGGCCAATGACGCGCCCCTGCAGGCGGCGTTGCAGGGCGCAATCTATGACGCCATCCCGCCTGCCACACCGCCTGCAACCTATGCGCTGATCGGCACCGAAGATGCGGTGGACCGGTCCGACAAAACGGGCGCGGCGGCAGAACACCGCCTGACCATTGCCGTGGTGACCAACGCCACCGGGTTTCTGGCCGCGAAGGATATTGCCGCGCGCATTTGCGATGTGCTGGACACGCCCCCCCTGCCTGCGCTGGCGCGCGGGCGGCTGGTGGGGCTGTGGTTTGACCGCGCGCAGGCCCGCAAGCTGGAAGGCAACCAGACCCGCCGCATCGACCTGCGCTTTCGCGCGCGGGTCGAAGACAACACCTGATTTTCCAATTCCCCGGAGGTATCGCCATGGGCGCACAAAACGGCAAGGACCTGTTGATCAAGGTCGACATGACTGGTGATGGCCAGTTTGAAACAATGGCAGGGCTGCGCGCCACGCGCGTGTCCTTCAATGCCGAAACAATTGATGTCACATCGCTGTCATCGCAAGGGGGGTGGCGCGAATTGCTGGGGGGCGCTGGCGCGAAATCGGCCAGCATTTCGGGGGCGGGGGTGTTCCGCGATGCGGGCACGGATGAGCGCGCGCGCGCCATCTTCTTCAATGGCGAAACGCCTGATTTTCAGGTCATCATCCCTGATTTCGGGGTCATTGAAGGGCCGTTCATGATTACCGGCCTTGATTACGCCGGCAGCCATAACGGCGAGGCCACATTTGAAGTGTCGCTGTCCTCGGCGGGGCGGCTTGTGTTTGTGGCGGCGTGATCATGGCCAATCCCTTTGCAGGCGAGGTCACACTGACCATTGACGGGCGCGCGCATGTGCTGCGCCTGACGCTTGGCGCGCTGGCGGAACTGGAAACCGCCATGGGCACTGACAGCATTCTGGCGCTGGTCGAACGGTTCGAAGGCGGGCAGTTTTCCAGCCGCGATGTTCTGGCGCTGGTGGTGGCGGGGCTGCGCGGGGGCGGCTGGCAAGGCAGCGCCGCTGATCTGGTCAGCGCTGATATTGACGGCGGCTTGCAGGGGGCTGCGCGCGTGGCCGCCAGCCTGCTGGCCCATGCTTTCACGCCCCCGCCCCCATGAACAGCCCCCCGCCCCCCTTTGACTGGCCCGCGCTGATGCGCCTTGGCCTGCACCGGTTGCGCCTGCACCCGCGCGATTTCTGGGCGCTGACCCCGGTGGAATTGATGATCATGCTGGGGCTGGACAGCGCCCCTGCGCCACTGACGCGCGCCCGGCTGGAAGATCTGGCCGCGCGCTATCCTGACCAGGTGAAAGGGCCGCAATCATGAACCGCATGTCCGAATTTGAAACCCAGATTGACGCGCTTGAATCCCGCCTTGGGCAATCTGCCGGGCTGGTCGCGGATTTTGACGCCGAACTGGCGCAGCTGGGCCGCAGCCTGACATTTACAGGGCGCGAAGTGGACAGCCTGTCGCGCAATTTCGGGTCTGGTCTGCGCCGGGCCTTTGACGGGGTGGTGTTTGACGGGATGCGCTTGCAGGACGCGCTGCGCGGTGTGGCGCAAAGCATGTCGCAATCGGTCTATAATACCGCCATGCGCCCGGTGCAAAACGCCTTCGGGTCCGCGCTGGCCCAAGGGGTGGCGGGGATGATGGGGTCGGTCATGCCCTTTGCGGCAGGGGGCGCGTTCAGTGCGGGCCGCGTCATGCCCTTCGCCAAGGGGGGTGTGGTCTCTCAGGCTACGGCCTTTCCCATGCGCGGGGGGGCCACAGGGCTGATGGGCGAGGCCGGACCAGAAGCCATCATGCCGCTGTCGCGTGGCCCTGACGGGCGTTTGGGTGTGCGTGCGGCAGGGGGCGGCGGGGGCGCAATGAATGTGACCATCAATGTCTCCACCCCCGATGTGGCAGGGTTTGACCGCAGCCAGACCCAGATTGCCGCGCAAATGCAGCGCCTGCTGGCCCAGGGCCAGCGCAACCGCTGACACCAGACAAAAGGACGCCGCATCATGGCATTTCACGACATCAGATTCCCGCCTGCGCTAAGTTTTGGCGCGTTGGGCGGGCCGGAACGGCGCACCGAAATCGTGCGCCTTGCCAACGGGTTTGAAGAACGCAACACGCCTTGGTCCACATCGCGCAGGCGCTATGATGCGGGAACCGGGCTGCGCGCGCTGGATGATCTGGAAACGCTGATCGCGTTTTTTGAAGCGCGTCAGGGCATGCTGCATGCGTTCCGCTGGAAGGATTGGGGTGATTACAGGTCTGCGCCCGCATCGGCGGATATGACCCCCTTTGACCAGTTGCTGGGCCATGGCGACGGGCAGACGCGCGATTTCGCGCTGCGCAAGGGCTATGCGTCGGGCGCGCAGACCTATTGGCGCGCGGTCAACAAACCTGTGGCGGGCAGTGTTCTGGCCGCTGTGGGGCAGGATGCGCTGCTGCAGGGCAATGATTTCAGCGTGGACACTGCGCGCGGGATCATCCGCTTCCAGCGCCCCCCCGAGAATGGCGCGGAAATCCGCGCAGGGTTCGAATTCGATGTGCCCGTGCGGTTTGACACGGATATGTTGCAAATCTCTGTGGCCAGTTTCCGCGCGGGCGAAGTGCCCAAAGTCCCGGTGATCGAGGTGCGGCTATGACCGCCCTGCAAGCCCATCTGGACAGCGGCGCGACCACGATTGCGCGCGCATGGGCGGTGACGCGCACTGATGGTGTGGTGCTGGGTTTCACCGACCATGACGCCGATCTGGCCTTTGACGGTGTGACATTTGCCGCCCATTCGGGCCTGTCGGCGCGCGCGCTGGAACAGGTCACAGGGCTGGCCGTCGACAATTCCGAAGCGGCGGGCGCGCTGATGGATGCGGGTTTGAACGAGTCTGATATCATCGCGGGGCGCTATGACGGGGCAGGGCTGGTCATCTGGCAGGTGAACTGGGCCGATGTCGCGCAACGCCAGATCCTGTTTCGCGGCACATTGGGCGAAATCACCCGCGCGGGCGGGGCGTTTCGCGCCGAATTGCGCGGCCTGTCCGAAGCGCTGAACACCCAAGGGGGGCGCGTTTATCACGGGGCCTGCGCGGCGGTGCTGGGCGATGGGGCGTGCCGGTTTGACCTGACGCGCGCGGGATATTCCGCAACTGTGCCGCTGCTGGCGGTCGACGGGGCGCAATTGCGTTTTGCGCCCGCGCCATCAGTCAGTGCGGGCTGGTTTGACCATGGCCGCGTCACGGTTCAGACCGGGCAGGCGGCAGGGCTGGTGGGGCTGGTGCGCCACGACCGCGCGGGCACGGATGGTGCGCGCGTGATCACCCTGTGGGACAGCATCCGTGCGCCGCTTGTGCCGGGCGATATGCTGCGGCTGGACGCGGGTTGTGACAAACAGCCCGGCACCTGCCGCCTGAAATTCGACAATTTCCTGAACTTTCGCGGTTTTCCCCATATTCCGGGCGAAGACTGGATGACCGCTTATCCCCGTCAGGGCCAGCCCAATCGTGGCGGCAGGATCCGGGGGTAGGGCGCATGGCGGACCTGTCCCCCCTGAATGCGCGCGCGCTGCAGATTGCGCGCGGCTGGATCGGCACGCCCTACCGGCACCGCGCGGCGCGCAGGGGGGTGGGGGCGGATTGTCTGGGCCTTGTGCGCGGGGTGTGGTGCGCGCTGTATGGCGGCGCGGGGCCGGATGTGCCCCCCTATGCGCCCGACTGGTCCGAAGCGGCGGGGCGCGAGCCGCTATGGGCGGCGCTGCGCACCCATCTGGTGGAAACCGCGCGGGCCGGTGACGGGCAGGTGCTGCTGTTTCGCCTTGGGCCCAATGCGATGGCCAAACATCTGGGCGTGCAATCGCGTGGGGGGGGGGCGTTTATCCATGCCTGCCCCCGCGCTGGCGTGGTTGAAGCGCCGCTTTCGGCGCCATGGGCGCGGCGCATCGTGGCGCGGTTTGATTTTCCCGCCCTGCCAACAGGGTGACAACGGAGTAGCATAGAATGGCAACCATAGTGCTTGCAGCGGCCGGAGCGGCCATCGGATCAGGGTTTGGCGGGGCGGTTCTGGGCCTGTCGGGCATGGTGATCGGGCGTGCGGTGGGCGCAACCGTGGGGCGCTTGATTGACCAGCGCCTGATGGGCGGCGGTTCGCAGATCATTGAAGGCGGGCGCATTGAACGCCTGCGCCTGACGGGGGCCTCGGACGGCACGCCTGTCGCGCAGGTCTGGGGGCGGGTGCGGCTGGGCGGGCAGGTCATCTGGGCCAGCGATTTTGTGGAAGACATGCGCATTTCCGGCGGGGGCGGGGGCGGCAAGAAGCCCCAGCAACCGACGATACGCGATTACAGCTATTCGGTGTCCGTGGCGGTGGCGCTGTGCGAAGGCCCCATTCTGGGCGTCGGGCGCATCTGGGCGGACGGGCAGGAAATAGCCCCTGCGGATTTGAACCTGCGCATCTATACAGGCACTGAGGACCAGTTGCCCGACCCGCTGATTGACGCAGTTCAAGGCGCAGGGCGCGCGCCCGCTTATCGCGGGATTGCCTATGTCGTGATTGAGGATCTGGCCCTTGGGGCCTATGGAAACCGCGTGCCGCAATTCAGTTTCGAGGTGATCCGCGCAACGCCTGCGCCGCAGCACCAGTCCCAGCCGCAGACATTGGCCGATCATCTGCGCGCGGTGGCGCTGATGCCCGGCAGCGGGGATTTCGCGCTGTCCACCCAGCCGGTCTATACCACAAGCGACATGGATACCGGGTTTCTGGCCGGGGCAGAAGTCGCGCAAAACCGCAATTCCCCCACAGGCCGCGTTGATCTGGATGCAGCACTTGACGGGTTGGTGCGCGAATTGCCCGGCTGCGCGTCGGCGTTGCTGATTGTGTCGTGGTTTGGCGATGATCTGCGCGCGGGCGCATGCCGCATTGAACCCAAGGTTGAATATGCCAACCGCCTGGCCCCTGCCGCGCCCTGGGGGGTGGCCGGGCGCACGGCCGCGCAAACCCCGCAAGTGCCGCGCATCGATGGCCGCCCCGTTTACGGGGGTACCCCGTCCGACCTGTCAGTTTTGCAGGCCATTGCGGCGCTGAAGGCGCGCGGGCAAAAGGTGGTCTATTATCCGTTCATCCTGATGGATATCTTGCAAGATAACAGTTTGCCTGACCCATGGTCGGACGCGCCCGCCCAGCCGCATTTGCCGTGGCGCGGGCGTATCACCACCACCAAGGCCCCCGGCCAAAGCGGCAGCACCGACGGCACCGCAGCGGCAGCGGCAGAAGTGGCTGCGTTTTTCGGCACTGCTGCGGCCAGCGATTTTTCCATAACAGGGGGCAGTGTCAGCTATTCCGGCCCGCCAGAGTGGCGCTACCGGCGGTTCATCCTGCATCAGGCGGCGCTGTGTGCGGCGGCGGGCGGGGTAGACGCGTTTTGCATCGGCTCGGAAATGCGCAGCCTGACGCAGATTCGCGGCGCGGATAACAGCTTTCCCGCTGTGGCCGCGCTGATCGCCCTTGCCGCGGAAGTGCGCGCCATCCTTGGGCCGGATGTGAAGCTGAGCTATGCTGCCGACTGGTCGGAATATTTCGGCTATATCACCGCGCAGGGCGACCGGTTTTTCCATCTGGACCCGCTTTGGGCTGATGACAACATCAACTTTATCGGCATCGACAATTACATGCCGCTGTCGGACTGGCGCGATGGCACCGATCATCTGGATGCGCATTGGGGGGATGTGCATGATCTGGCCTATCTGAAGGCCAATGTGGCAGGTGGCGAAGGGTATGACTGGTTTTATGCCAGCGACACCGACCGCGCCGCGCAAGCCCGCACGCCCATTGTCGATGCCTCCGACTGGGGGGAGGACTGGATCTGGCGCTACAAGGACCTGGCGGGCTGGTGGGGCAATGACCATCACGACCGCGTGGGGGGCGTGCGCAGCGCCCAACCCACTGCATGGGTGCCGCGCTCCAAACCGTTCTGGTTTACCGAATATGGCTGCGCGGCCATTGACCGGGGCACCAACCAGCCCAATGTCTTTGTCGACCCCAAATCCAGCGAAAGCGCCTTGCCGCATTTTTCGCGCGGCTGGCGCGATGATGCGATTCAGATGCAGTATTACCGCGCGATGGGCGAATACTGGGCCGATCCCGCGCATAACCCTGTGTCCGAACTGTATAACGGGCCAATGGTCGATATGTCGCGCGCCCATGCCTGGGCGTGGGATGCGCGGCCCTATCCGTGGTTTCCGGGCAACCGCGACCTGTGGTCGGACGGGGCGAACTGGGCGCGCGGCCATTGGCTGACGGGCCGCGCAACGGGCCAGCCGCTGGATGCGGTGATTGCCGCGATTTGCGCGCAGGCGGGGGTGCGGGACGTGGATGTGTCGCGCGTGCATGGGGTGGTGCGTGGGTTTGCGGCCCCGTCAACCGACAGCGCGCGCGCGATGCTGCAATCGCTGATGCTGGCCTATGGGGTGGAGGCGGCGGAACGCGACGGCAGGCTGGTCTTCACCATGCGCCATGCGCGCGCGCAAGCCGTTGTGACGCGCGATGATCTGGTGCAGGGGCAGGCGGGCGACCTGACACTGATGCGCGCGCCGCAGGCCGATCTGACCGGGCGCATCCGGCTGGGCTATGTCGAGGAAGGCGCGGATTTCGACTTGCGGCTGGCCGAAGCGGCCTTTCCTGATGACAGTGCGCTGCGCGCGGCAGGGTCGGACCTGCCGCTTGTCATGACCGCAGGTGAGGCGCAGTTGATCGCGCAACGCTGGTTGGCGCAATCGCGCGTGGCGCGCGACACGGCGCGGTTTGCGCTGCCCCCGTCCAGCAATCTGGGGGCGGGCGATGTGGTTGCGTTGGACATGGAAGATGCGCTGGCAGGGCTGTGGCGCATCGACCGCGCCACCCTGTCCGACGCACGAGAGGTGGAAGCCACGCGCGTGGAGCCGGGCCTGTATGGCGGGGGCGACACGGCGCGCGATGGCACTGCGCTGACAGGCTATGAAGCGCCCGCGCCAGTGCAGGCGGTGTTTGCGGACCTGCCGCTGATCACGGGCGAGGAAGTGCCCCAAGCGCCCTGGCTGGCGGTGACCGCGCGGCCCTGGGGGGGCGCGGTGGCTGTGCACCGCGCCAGCACTGGCGGGGCGTTCGAACTGGATGCGATGATTGCTGCACCCGCACGGGTGGGGGTGACGCAAACCCCGCTATTTGCTGCGCCTGCAGGACTGTGGGACCGCGGGCCCGCGCTGCGGGTGCAGATGGTGTCGGGGGAATTATCCTCGGTTGGGCCAGCGGATGTGCTGGCGGGGGCAAACCTGATGGCCATTGGCACAGGCGGGGATTGGGAGCTGTTGCAGTTTTCCGAAGCCGAGTTGGTGGCGCCTGATACTTATGATCTGCGCCTGCGCCTGCGGGGGCAGCGGGGCACAGACGGGGTGATGCCGCAGGTCTGGCCGCAAGGGGCAGTGGTGCTGATGGTGGATGCCCGCCTTGCGCAACTGGGCCTGCCGCTGGATGCGCTGGGGCTGGAACGCGCCTACCGCATAGGCCCGGCCAGCCGCCCCGTGACCGATTCCAGCCACCGCGACCATAGCGTGGTGTTTTCCGGCGTGGGGCTGCGGCCCTACCGGCCAGCGCATCTGCGCGCGTCGGTGCTGGGCGGCGGGGATGTGGCCGTCACTTGGGTGCGGCGCACACGGCGCGGCGGCGATGGCTGGGGGGCGGGCGATGTTCCGCTGTCGGAAAGCGCGGAACGCTATGTGCTGCGCGTGCGCGTCGGGGGGCAGGTGCTGCGCGAGGTGGTGCTGGAGGCACCGGGCTGGACCTATGCGCTGGCAGACCGGCTGGCGGACGGGGCAGGGGCTGCTTTCGGGGTCGAGGTGGCGCAAGTGTCGGATGTGGTGGGGCCAGGGCCCTTCGCGCGGCTGGAACTGGTGGTATGAGCCGCGAAAAGGCCCGGCCCGCGCGCAGATGGCCCACCCGCCCGCCCCGCTGTGGCACTTGCGTGCCACAGCTTGCCATCCGCGCGCGGGCCGGACCTGCCACGCGTGAGGTGCTGTTGCCATGCGCGAGGTGACCCATGGCGATCTTTGCGCCGCTGCGCGCGTTCTGACGGGCCATGCGCGCGGCCAGTGGCCGCAGCTTATGGCCGCAATGCTGGAAACAGCCCATCACGGGGATTGCATCCGCAAACGGCTGGGGCGGGTGCATCCACAGTTTGGCAATGGCACATTGATGGCCGCAGCGCTGGCGCGCGCGCCTGCGGGGGACATGCGCCCGTCTGATCCGCGCTATCTGGATGCGCTGGCCTGCGTCATTGCTGCGGTTGCGCGCTGGCGTGCGGCGCGGCGGCGCTAAAGGGGAGTCCCCCCCCGCCCGCGCAGGACAAGCTGCGCTGCGCCCCGCAGCGCAGCGGGGTGGGTGGGCGGGTCCTGTGCGGGCGGGGGGGGGCATGCGCGCGCAGCCTTGCAAGATTTCGCTTTTCCCCGCCTGCGCGCGCCCTTATACCGCGCCCATGGCACAGGCACCCCTTCTTCAGCTTTCCGGCATTTCCCTGACATTCGGGGGCGACCCCGTTTTTGACGGGCTTGATCTTGTGGTTCAGCCCGGGGACCGCGTGGCGCTGGTCGGGCGCAACGGGTCGGGCAAATCCACCCTGTTGAAAGTCATGGCCGGTCTGGCCGAGGCCGATCGCGGCACGCGCACCCTGTCTCCCGGTGTGTCGGTGGGGTATATGGAACAGGACCCCGATTTTGCGGGCTTTGCAACATTGGGCGAGTATGCCTGCCAGTCGCTGGACCCGGCTGAACATTACAAGGTTGAAATGGCCGCAGAAGGGCTGGATTTCGACCCCGCGCTGGACCCTTCCAGCGCATCGGGGGGCGAACGCCGCCGCGCGGCACTGGCAAAACTGCTGGCCGAAGCGCCGGAGCTGATGCTGCTGGATGAGCCGACCAACCATCTGGATATTGCCGCCATCACCTGGCTGGAAGCGCGGCTGCGCGACACGCGCGCGGCTTTTGTGCTGATCAGCCATGACCGCGCCTTCTTGCGGGCGCTGACGCGCGCCACGCTATGGGTGGATCGCGGGCAGGTGCGCCGGCGCGAAGCGGGGTTCGAGGGATTTGAAGACTGGCGCGATAAAATCTGGGCTGATGAGGATGACGCCCGCCACAAGCTGAACCGCAAGATCAAGGCCGAAGCGCGTTGGGCAGTGGAAGGGATCAGCGCGCGGCGCAAGCGCAATCAGGGGCGGGTGCGCGCGCTGGCGGCGCTGCGCGATGAACGCGCAGGCCAGATCAAGCGTCAGGGCGTTGCCGCCATGGCGCTGGAAGCGGCGCCCCCGTCGGGCAAGCTGGTCGCGGAACTGGACCATGTGAACAAGGCCTATGACGGGCGGGTGATTTTGCGCGATTTTTCATTGCGGGTGATGCGCGGGGAACGGGTGGCCTTTGTCGGCCCCAATGGGGTGGGCAAAACCACGCTTTTGCGCCTGATCACCGGCGCGGAAGATGCCGATAGCGGCACCATCCGGCGCGGCACCAATCTGGAAACAGCCATATTCGACCAAAGCCGTGCGCAGCTGGACCCCAATGCCAGTCTGTGGGAAAACCTGACGGGCGATCCGCTGATGCGCGTGTCCGGTCAGGCCGATCAGGTGATGGTGCGCGGCACGCCCAAGCATGTTGTGGGCTATCTGAAGGAATTTCTGTTCGACGAGGCGCAGGCGCGCGCGCCGGTGCGCTCGCTTTCGGGGGGCGAGAAGGCGCGGCTGTTGCTGGCGCGGATCATGGCGCAACCGGCCAATCTGCTGGTGCTGGATGAACCGACCAATGATCTGGATGTGGAAACGCTGGATCTGTTGCAAGACCTGCTGGGCGATTTTGACGGCACTGTGCTGTTGGTCAGCCATGACCGCGATTTCATTGACCGCGTGGCCAGCACCACGCTGGTGTTTGACGGGGACGGGCGGGTGACGGCCTATGCGGGAGGGTGGTCCGACTACATGGCCCAAAGCGCGACAGGCGCTGGCCCTGCAGCCCCTGCGGGCAGCGCGCGCACGCCCGACAAGGGCAAGCCCCGCGCCAAGCCCGAGCAGCGCAAACCGGGCCTGAGTTTTGCCGAGGCCCACCGTCTGGAAAAACTGCCTGTGGAAATTGCCCGTCTGGAAGCCGAGATTGCGAAACTGGGCGAACTTTTGTCTGATCCTGACCTGTTTTCGCGCGAACCCGTAAAATTCCGCAAAGCCACCGAAGCGCTAAGCGCGCGTCAGGAAAAACTGAGCGCTGCCGAAGAAGACTGGCTGGCATTGGCCGAGAAGGCCGAAAGCTGACCATCCGGCCCTTGCGGGCGCGCCGGGTGCAACAGGCCGCCTGTTTCCGGCGGCCTGTCGGTTTGGTTTATGGCGATGTGTGTTTGTGCATAAGCGCGTCAATATCTTCGATATGGCGTGTCAGCATGGCGTTTGCGTCTAAAGTCTGCCCCACTGACCGCGCATTTTCATAAGCGTCAATCACATGTTTTTCGCCATGAATGATGCGGTCCATAATATTGTCGGACACATCTTCAAACCAGGAACGCATTTCAACAAGGGCCTTGTTGACTGTGCCGAAAAACGACCCGTCATTATCTGGCGCATAGCCGCATTTTGCCAGATAGGCCGCCAGGTCGCGTTCATGTTTTCGGTGCAGATACAAAAAGGTTTCTGCAACCTGTGTGAAATCGGGTTCTGCCTTTTCGACAATTTTTTCAAAACCTGCAATTGTGTCCAGAACCCGCGTGTGGACCTCCGCAATCAGGCGCAGTGCTTCGCCATCGGGGGCGGGCATGGGTGCGGCTTCGTCAAGTTCGGGGTTCATCTGTTTGATTTCTGGCGCTTTCATGGAACTCGTCCTTGTTTATGTCAGGCGGGTTTGCACCGGGGTGCGGCGCAGTTCGGCCTTGAGAGACATCGCGCATGTGTTGGGGGCATGGGTCACATTGGCGGGCGTCCGCGAACGGCGCGTGCGATCATGGCGACAAGAAACAGGATCAGGAAGATCACGAAAAGGATTTGCGCGATGGATGATGCGGCACCGGCGATTCCGGAAAATCCCAGCGCCGCTGCGATAAGTGCGACGATCAGAAAAGTAAGGGCCCAGCCTAACATTATATATCCTTTCCTTCATAAGCGCCGCTATTGCGGCATCAGTAAAGAAAACGGATAAAAGCGCGATTGGTTCCCGGTATCAGTGTTTTGGGACATGCCAAAAGGCGCACAGGTTTTTTGAAACGTCCTGGTTTTATTTGGGTTATTTTTGAGGTTTCAAATTTATTATTCTGCCGAAGGGTGGAGTTGAACAAAAACTATTCTGAAAATACCCTGATTAAATAGAAAAAGCCGGCAATTCTGCCGGCTTTTCAACAGGGGTGGCACCACTCAGGCGTTCAGTGTTTTGGTGGATGCAAAGAACATGGCTTGCGACACGGCAGAACGGACCTGTTCTTCCTCGAATGGTTTGGTGATCAGGAAGGCGGGTTCGGGCTTTTCGCCGGTCAGCAAGCGTTCGGGATAGGCGGTGATGAAAATGACCGGAATATCCGCGTTGTCGCGCAGCAATTCGGCAACCGCTTCCACCCCCGAGGAGTCATCCGCAAGATGGATATCGGCCAGAATAAGGTCGGGGCGCGTGCGCGTGCCCAGCGCGACTGCCTCGCTATGGGTGCGCGCAATGCCCGTCACCTCGTGGCCCATTTCGGTGACAATGCTTTTGATGTCCAGCGCAATCAGTGGTTCATCCTCGATGATCTGGATGCGCCCCTGCACCGAGCGCGACATTTCCCCATAGGCGATAGAGACCAGCTCGCGGGCCTCGGATTCGGAAATCTGGATGATTTGCGCAATGTCGGCGTAACTGAATTCTTCCAGGGACCGCAGCAACAGCGCTTCGCGGGTGTTGGTGGTCAGCGCCGCCAGCAGCGATTGCGCGCGCGCTTCGGTGCCGGTGGCGGGGTCTTCGTTGATGGGGGCGCCCGTGGTTTGCCAGACTGTGTGAAACGCGCGAAACAGCCCCAGTTTCGGGGACATGTCGCTGTTCAGCAAGGACCGGTCTTCAAGGATCGCTTCCAGCGTGGCGGCCGCGTATTTGTCGCCAGTATGCTGGCTGCCGGTCAGTGCGCGCGCATAGCGGCGCAGATAGGGCAGTTCTTGGGCAATACGCATGGATATGGACATCTTCTCTCCTTGGGCTTCCGGCATCATCTGAACCTTCTGATCTTACGGCCCATCCCCGGGCAGATTGTAAAAAACACATAATCCTTTGGAACCAAACGCAGCGCGCGGCGTTCGGTTCCAAAGGGTGTTGCATTCTATACCATGCTTGCGCGCTGCACCGTAAAATGCCAGATTGTGATTTGTGGAGCGAAAGGCTGTATGTCGATAATGAGCGGAAACCGGAACAGAAGCAAGAAGGACATCGCGCCGGCTGTTTCCAGACAGATTGATGAAAACCTAAAGCGGCTCTATACTGACACCACGTCCGAGGAATTGCCCAAATCCCTGACCGATCTTCTGGAAGCGCTGCGACAGCAGGATGCACAGAAGAAGGCGGGGGACCAATGACCGGCACATTCCCGCCTGACACAACCCCCGACCCGCGCGACGAAATTGTAACCCATCTGCCCGCCCTGCGCGCCTTTGCGCGGGGGCTGTCAGGGGACATGGCTGGCGCCGATGATCTGGTGCAGGAAACTGTCCTGAAGGCATGGACCAAGTTCGACCAGTATAATGCAGGGACCAATCTGCGGGCGTGGTTGTTCACCATTTTGCGCAACACCTATCTGTCCAAGCGCCGCAAGCAGTCGCGCGAAGTGTCGGACGGGGACGGGATTTTTGCCGCGCGCATGGCGTCCAAGCCCGACCATGACGGCCGTCTTGCGCTGCAGGAACTGGCCGCCGCCATGACATTGCTGCCCCTTGAACAGCGCGAGGCGCTGATTTTGGTGGGCGCTATGGGGTTTTCCATCGAAGAAGCCGCCCAAACCTGCAATTGCGCCCCCGGCACCATCAAAAGCCGCGCCAACCGCGCGCGCAAGGCATTGGCGGAAATTCTGTATCTTGAGAAAGGCGAGAACCCGGAGGCGACAGATAAATCTGTGGCCATGGTTATGGCTGGTGCGCCGAACGGGTTGTGATAACGGAACATGGGTTAAGGCGGGCAGTGGCAGTGTTCGAGATCAGCGATCGATTGGCAACACGACTGGCGATTTTGATGACGCTGGCGCTTGCCCCTTTGGGGGCGATTTCCATCTATTCGGAATATCAGGCGCTGCGCGAACAGGCGCGCGCCAATGATGCCATGCTGGTATCGCGCACGCTGGATGCGGTGGCGGGGCAGCGGGGGTTGTTGGAAAGCGCCATGTTGTCCGCGCACCGGCTGACGCCGCTGGTGCTGGAACGGCTGGACGATACCGCCGCCTGTTCGGCGTTTTTGCGTGACTTCATTGAGGCGACGGGGCTGTTTTCCTTTGCGGGCTTCATTGCGCGCGACGGGGTGATGCGCTGCCAGTCCCAAGGCGCGCCGGTGGATTTTGGCGCGTCCGAACGCTTGCAGGAAACCATGGCCGACCCGCGTAGTTTTTTCAGCTTCCAGCCGTCAGGCGCCATAACGGGGCGGCCTGTGGTGCTGGCCAACAGGCCGGTTTATTCGGATGGCGATTTCATGGGCTATATCAGCATTTCCATATCGCGCCAGACCTTCAGCCTGATTTCCACGGAACCTGAGGAAAGCAGCGGTCTGCGCATGACCTATCTGGTCAACCCCGCAGGCGACACGCTGACCCATGAAGATACTGCCGATGCCGCCGACCGGCTGCCCGAGGGGGCCACATTGGCGCGGTTTTTGCAGGCGCGCAACGGGGTTTTCCGCGGGCCAAGCGAAAGCGGCGATGACCGCATGTTCACCATTGCCGAGGTGATCCCCGGCCAGCTTTATGCGCTGGGAAGCTGGTCCAGTGATCAGTTGCCCTTCGCTGCGGCGCAAAGTTACTGGCGGCTTGGGTTTCCGGTGCTGATGTGGTTTGCATCCCTTGCGGTGGTCATGTTCGCGGTGGATTACATGGTTGTGCGCCACCTGAAGCGGTTGAATTCGCAGTTGCGCCGTTTCGCACTTGGCAACCGCGAGGAATTCCAGCGCCTGCCCCCCGAAGCCCCCGCCGAATTGCATGAGATTGATTCCACCTTTTCGAAAATGGCGCTTCTGATCCGCCGGGATGAGCGCGAGCGCGAGCACGCGCTGGCAGAGAAAACCATTTTGCTGAAAGAAGTGCATCACCGTGTGAAAAACAACCTGCAGCTTATCGCCTCGATCCTGAATTTGCAGATGCGCCGGTTGCGCGACCCTGATGCGCGGCTGATCTTGCAAGGGGTTCAGGCGCGGGTGCGGTCGCTGGCGACAATCCATCGCACGCTATATGAACAAGACCGGATTTCAGAACGCCATGCCGCCAGCTTCTTTGAGCGCATCTTGCAAGAAACATTGTCGCTGGCCAGCGACGGTGCGCCCGATCTGAAGGTCACAACGCAATTCGAGGGCGTGAATATGGCCCATGACAAGATCATCCCGGCATCGCTGTTATTTGCCGAAGCGCTGACCAATGCGGTGAAATACGCCCCCGATGCGCAGGGTGGGGAAAACCTGCTGGATATCAGCCTGACGCGGCAGGACGGTATTGCCCAGTTGCGGGTGTGGAATTCGGTGTCCGGCACGCCCGACAAGGTGCCCGGCGACGGGCTGGGGCGCGAATTGATGACGGCCTTTGCGCTGCAAATCCATGGCGAAATTGACATAGGCCCCCATCAGCGCAACGGGCGCGACGGGTGGCAGGTGTGTTTGCGCATGGCCGAACAGGCGCCCCAAGCCGCGCAGCCAGCCGCCGCCGCGGGGCTGGCGCGCGCGGGAACTGGCACGGCAGGGGCGGGCTGACCGCGAAGGCAGTGCACCACATCTCACGCCACAGGGGAGAGCACGCGCATGGCAGGCAAGGACATCCGTTTCACCGACCCGGTCGCAGAAGACCGCGCCTTGCTGGACACCGAATCGCGCATTGCGATTGCGGGCCATCCCCTGCATGCGATGCTGGTTGCATTCCCCATTGCGCTGACTGTGTCGGTTCTGGGGGCGGATTTGCTGTATTGGTGGACCGCAGACAGTTTCTGGGCGCAGGTGGCGGGGTGGGCCGCGTTCGGGGCGTTTGTGATGGGGGTGATTGCGGGCATCACCGGCACAGTGGAATTGCTGGTGGTGCGTGGCATCCGCAACCGTTCGGCCAGTTGGACGCATTTTATTCTGGCGGTCATGCTGTTGTCGCTGATCGGGGCAAACTGGGCGTTGCGCATTGGCCAACCACAGGCGGCGGTTCTGCCGCTGGGGATGATGCTGTCCTTCGTTGCGGTCGGGGTAACGGCAGTGACCGGCTGGCATGGTGGCAAGCTGGTTTTTGATTACCGCATCGGCACAAAAGCGCCTGACGCGCGGCCCCCGCACGCCCCGAAGTCACGCGCCCGGCGCTGAAATTGCAGCATGTCGCATGTGTGCGAGGCGCGCGGGGTGTCGGATGTCGGGTGTTGGGGTTGCGGGCAAGTGCTGGTCATGGGGGCATGCGGGGAACCGGTGCGCGCGTGCCACGTTGAAGGGGGATGACTGATCCTTCCTGCGCAAGCGCTGCGGCGCATACCCGAAAAGCCCGCCAGTTCCAGCCCCGTCATGACCGGCGCGCGGTTGTCATTGGCCATGCGCTGGGGGTTCTGGCGCTGGGGGTTCTGGCGTTGGGGCTGCCCTTTGCGGTGGTTGTTTTCACGGCCCCTGCCGCCCCGTCAGGCGGGCTGATATGGGATTTCAGCATGGGGCTGGGCTTTGGCGCGCTGGCCATGGTGACGTTGCAATTCGCGCTGACAGGCCGCCTGCGCTGGGTCACGCACCCGTTCGGGGCCGATATCGTCTATCTGGCGCATCGCTACCTGAGTTGGGGGGCGCTACTGCTGATGGGCGCGCATTTCGCCCTGCTGTATGTGTTTCATCAACCTGCATTGGGGGTGCTGAACCCGTTTCAGGCCCGCTGGGAACTGACAGCGGGGCGGGTGGCGCTGTTGTGCTTTGCGGCGCTTGTGGTCACATCGCAATGGCGCCGCGCGCTGGGCCTGCGCTATGAGTGGTGGCGCGGCCTGCATCTGGTGTTGGCGATTACGGGGTTTATGGCCGCGATTGCCCATGTTCTGGGGGTGGGCACCCTGACGGGCACGCCGCAAAAGCGGGTTTTGTGGCTGGGCGTAACGCTGGGCTGGCTGGGCCTGTTGGTGTTCACGCGCATCATCCGCCCCTGGCTGCAAACGCGCAACCCGTGGCGGGTTGTCGGCACCCATGACGAAGGGGGCGGCGTGCGCCGTCTGGAGCTGGCCCCCGAAGGCCGCGCGCTGACGCGCTGGAAGCCGGGGCAGTTTGCGTGGCTGACAGTGGGCCATTCGCCCTTTGGGATGGTCCAGCACCCCTTCACCATTTCCACCGCGCCCGAACACGGGCCGAACCTGTCCTTTGCCATCAAGGCGCTGGGCGACCACAGCCGCGCCTTCGCGCAAACCCAGATCGGGGCGCGGGCCTATGTGGATGGGCCCTATGGGGCGTTTTCGGTGGACCGCATGACACGCGCCACGGGGTTTGTGATGATCGCGGGCGGGGTGGGGATTACGCCTGTCATGGCCAATTTGCATGCGCTGGCGGCGCGCAGGGACAGGCGTCCTGTCATTGTCCTGTATGCCAACCCGTCCTGGGACAAAGTGGCCTTCCGCGATGACCTGGAGCGCTTGCGCAAATGCCTGAACATGACGCTGGTGCATGTGCTCGATGACCCGCCCGAAGGGTGGGACGGTGAACGCGGACAGATTGATTTCGACATTCTGACACGCCATCTGGCCGCCGATACGCGCGACTGGCCGCATTTGCTGTGTGGTCCCGGCCCGATGATTGCATCCTTGCGCGCTGATCTGCAGCGCCTTGGCGTGCGCGATCGTCATATGGATTACGAAATTTTCGAACTGGTTTAGGAACATGCGCCCGAAACTTGCCCTTGCCTTTGCTGTGATGATGATCGCGCTGGCCATAGCGCTGGCGGCGTGGCTGGCACAGGCCGCACTATAGGCTTATTTTGTTGCATGCCTTTTTGCGCAAAACCGGTTCCCACTTTTGCGCGACATGCGCTTAATTTGTTGCATGTCTTTTTGCGCAAAACCGGTTCCCACTTTTGCGCGACATGCGCTTATTTTGTTGCATGTCTTTTTTCGCAAAACCGGTTCCCACTTTTGCGCGACATGCGCTTAATTTGTTGCATGTCTTTTTGCGCAAAACCGGTTCCCACTTTTGCGCGACATGCCTGGCCCGCAGTTTTCCGGGAACCTTTGGCGCGGCAGGGGGTTGGGTTGCAGATGGTCTTATGGCGGGGGCGACAGCGGCATGAATGCGAATTTCACGGGGTTTTTGGGCGTTTTGCATCTGGCGCTTGTTGTCTGGGCGGCAGTGTCCATTCTGGGCGCGCGCGCCAGTCAGGGACAAAAGGTTTTTTGGATATTGCTGGTTCTGGTGTTCCCGGTTGTCGGGCTGATCATCTGGTTCCTTGCTGGCCCGAAAAAGGGCTGAAGCTTTCCCTCTGGTCGAGGGGCATGACCCTTCGGCACACTTCACGCTGGCCTTGGTGCCAGCGTTTTTTTTGGCCCGCAGGCCCGCGCATCAGCGGTTTGCCGCGCAGGGGCATCAGGGGCGGCGGGAACCGGGGAACGCTTGTGGCGGTTGCTGCGTTTTTTTGGGGAATGCCGCATAGAGCATGTCGCGCAAAACTGGGAACCGGTTTTGTGCCAAAGGACATGCGACACCTTAAGGTTAGAGTGGGTCGCGTGACTGCGAATGAACGCGGGCACGCACCGGGGTGCGGCGTTTGGCACCCGTCCGGCAGCAGGCGGGTGCGCCTTGTGTGCCTTACGTTAAGTCATTCAAAAAAAATACTTTTTTGTAATTTTCAGGAACCATGAAGCGCCCCCCGCCGTTGTGTTTGCAGAGCCTTGCACAAGGCCAGACACACCACAGGAGAGTAAGATCATGAAAAACCTTATGCTGACGACCGCGATTGTTTCGCTGACCACTATGGGGGCCGTTGCGCAAACCGCTGACACACCCATGGGGGGCGATGCTGCTGCCCAAGGTGGGATCGTGCCTGCGTTCCTGTCCTCGGATTTTACGGGCAAAAGCCTGTATACGCTGGACAATGACGAAACCCGCAGCCTGCAACAAGACCGCGCATCCGAAGACCGCAGTGTCTGGGATCGCATCAGCATGCGCTGGGAAAGCAGCGACAGCTTCATACCTGAGCGCGATGCATGGAACAATATTGGCAATATCGATGACATTGTGATGACCCAGGACGGCGAATTGCGCGGCATTTTGGTTGATGTCGGCGGTTTTCTGGGCCTTGGGGCGCGCACAGTGATGGTTGACATCAGCGAGCTGTATTTCGTGGCCGATGAAACCGCCCCCGAGGACCTGTCTGATTTCTTCGTCGTGGCCTCGATGGGGCAGGAGCAGTTGGAAGCCTTGCCAGAATGGGATGACGAGCACCTGACCGCAGGCTTCGAGGCGCGGGGCTATGGTCAGGATATGGGCCTGTCGGATGGCAATGATGACATGGCGCGCAGTGACACCGCTATGCCCAGCGAACCCGCGACACCGGCGGCGGATCAGGCCGCCATGGACGGATACACTGAAATGGCGGAACACGACCGCACGGCCGACACCCTGCTGGGCGCCGATGTTTACGGCACCCAAGGTGAAAACATTGCCACGGTCGATGATGTGGTGATGGGTGATGATGGCACGATGACCCATCTGGTCATGGATGTGGGCGGGTTTCTTGGCGTTGCAAGCCACACCATCGCGCTTGAGCTTGGCGATGTGGACATCATGTGGAACGATCAGGACGGCGATGTGCGTGTTTCCGTTCCCATGACACAGGCGCAGCTGGAAAGCGTGCCCGAATATGAGGGGTAAGCTGACACCAAGGGGACGCCGCCGCCTGTCGGGCATGTGACCGAAGCGGAGCTGTTCAAGGGGGGCGTGTGCTGCTTGTTGCGCGCGCGCGCCCCGCCCTGACCCCTTGGTGACAGCGTGTTTTTATGCGCAAGACGCGATTGGCCCCGCCGGTTTCTGGCGGGGCTTGTTGTTGTGCAGCCTGTGGCCAAGGATTTGCGCAGCGCTTGGAACCCGCATGCATGGCGCGCGTTGACTCCCATATCCGCGGAATGTTCAACCTGTGATGGACCCTGATTTGCCTTATTGTGGACCCGCCCCCGACCCGCAGGCATGGATCATGGCATGGAACCTTGATCCTGTCTTGATTGGCTGCCTTGGCGTGGTGGCGCTGGGCGGCCTGTGGCAGTTGCGCGGCCAGCCTGCGGCGCGCCGTCATGCCTTCGGGGGGGCGATGGTTGCGGCGGTGCTGGCGTTCGTGTCCCCGCTTTGCGCGCTGAGCGTGGCGCTGTTTTCGGCGCGCACGTTGCATCATCTGGTGGTCATTGCGGTTCTGGCGCCCGCGCTTGCGCTGGCATTTCCACTGCGGCGCAGCCCGCAGGTTCTGGCCGTCCTGGCCGTGTCGGCGGCGTTGTGGGCATGGCACCTGCCGGTTGTCTATGCCGCCGCATGGGACAGTGCCGCAGTTTACTGGGCGCTGCAACTGGCGTTGATTGTGCCGGGTTGGGCGTTCTGGTCCAGCGTTCTGGGGCAGGGCGCGGGCGGTGTTTCGGGCGGTGTTTCGGGCGGTGTTTCGGGCGGTGTTTCTGGCCGGGGCGCGGGCGCTGTGGCGCTGGGGGCGCTGGTGGGGCAAATGGGGATGCTGGGCGCGCTGCTGACCTTCGCGCCGCGCGCCTTTTATGTGCAACATCTGGCCCATGCGCCGCGCTTTGGCCTGAATGCGCTGCAAGACCAGCAACTGGCGGGCCTGATCATGTGGGTGCCGGGCATGGTGCCGCTGGCGGTGCTGGCGGCGCTTATGGCCTGGACCGCCCTGGTGCAGGCACCACAACAGCCGTTGGGGCAGGGGGGGCGGCGCGCATGATTGCCCTGCTCAAGGCGCTTCATATCGCGGCGCTTTCGGTCTGGTGTGCGGGGCTGATTGTGCTGGCGGTTGTCATTCACCGCCACCGGCGTGACGATGCGGCGCGCAATCAGGCGGCGTTTGCGGAATTTCGCTGGGTGACACATCATGCCTATCGCCTTGTTGTGACACCCGCTGCGGTGGTCGCGGTGACTGCAGGCACAGTGCTGATTTTCGCGCTGGAGGTGCTGGAGGCGTGGTTGCTGGTCAAGCTGGTGGCGGTCAGTGGCATGGTGATGGTGCATGCATGGCTGGGCCATATCATCGGACAGGCCGGACAGCACCGCACCCCCCGTCGCCTGCCGCCAGCGGGGCTGGCGCTGGGGGCATTGGTGCCGCTGATGGGGGCGGTGTTGTGGCTGGTGCTGGCCAAACCCCCATTGGAGGAGGTTTTCGCGCTGTTGCCTGACATGCTGCGCGAACCGCGCGGGCAGGCCATCCCCGCAAGGTTTGACCCGCTATGACCAGGCGTTGGGCCATAGCTGCTGCGCCTGCGGTGCTGGCGGCCTGTTCGGGGCCGTTATCCACGCTGGACCCCGGCGGCGATGTGGCGCGCGATATTGCGCGGCTGTGGTGGGGCATGCTGGCGGGGGCAGTGTTGATCACAGCACTTGTGCTGGTGTTGCTGGCGCTGGGCTTCGGGCGGCCACGCGCGGCATTGCACCGGCACTGGATTTACGGGCTGGGCCTGTGGTTTTCGATGGCGGTGCTGGTGGGGGTTCTGGGCGCGGGGCTGTGGGTGGGCGAACGCAATGTGCCGCGCGATGACGGCGCAGTGAGGGTGCGCGCGCATGCGGTGCAATGGGGCTGGCGCTTCACCCATGACGGCGCGGATGGCCAGCCCGTGACGGACACGCGCAGGCTGCACATTCCCGCAGGCCAGCCCGTGGATATTCTGATCACGTCACAGGATGTGATTCATTCCTTCTGGGTGCCGCGCCTTGGCGGCAAGCTGGATGCAATCCCCGGACGCGAGAACCGCTTGCGGGTGCAGGCCGCGCGTGCGGGCCGCTTTGACGGGCTGTGTGCGGAATTTTGCGGGGCGGGGCATGCGGCGATGCGCTTTGAGGTGATCGCGCATGAGGACTGGCCCCCCGCCGCCCCCGAACCGACACAGGACAGCCCATGACGGATATTGCCCCCCCAACCCTGTCGGCGCTGTCCGAAGGGCAGGCACCGGCAGACATGCCCGCCAACCCGCCGCAATCGGCCTTGCGGCTGCACCGCGACCTGGCGCGGGTCTGGGCGAATGGTCGCGGGGTGTGGGGGCAGGTCACAGCGGTAAGCCACACAACGCTGGGGCTGCGGTTCATGGCGACGGCATTTGTATTCTTCGCCATTGGGGGGGTTTTGTCGATGCTGATCCGCGCGCAACTGGCCACCCGTCAGGGCGCGTTTCTGGATACGGACCTGTATAACCAGATTTTCACCATGCATGGCAGTATCATGATGTTCCTGTTCGCCATTCCCCTGTTGGAGGGGGTGGCCATATGGCTGTTGCCCAAATTGCTGGGCACACGGGACATGGCCTTCCCGCGCCTGACGGCGCTGGGGTATTGGTGCTACTTGTTTGGCGGGCTGATCATGCTGACAGCGCTTTTGTTCGGTGTGGCCCCGCGCGATGGCTGGTTCATGTATACGCCCCTGTCCGGCGCCACCTACAGCCCCGGCATAAATGCCGATGTGTGGTTGCTGGGGGTCACGTTTGTGGAAATCTCGGCCATAGCGGCGGCGGTGGAAATTACTGTCACCATTCTGCGCCAGCGCGCACCGGGCATGAAGCTGACTGAAATGCCGCTATTTGCATGGTATATGCTGGGCACAAGCGCGATGATGCTGGTGGGCTTTCCGCCGCTGATTGCGGGGTCGGTGTTGCTGGAGGTGGAGCGCGCCTTCGGCTGGCCGTTTTTCGACCCCACGCGCGGGGGTGATCCGCTGCTGTGGCAACACCTGTTCTGGCTGTTTGGCCACCCGGAAGTGTATATCATTTTCCTGCCAGCGGCGGGGGCCTTATCCACCATCATTCCGGTGATGTGCCGCACGCCCATTCTGGGCTATGGCGCGATTGTGGCGGCCATTCTGGGGTTGGTGTTTTTGTCCTTTGGCTTGTGGGTGCATCATATGTTCACTGTGGGCATTCCACATCTGGCGCTGGCGTTCTTTTCGGCTGCATCTGTGCTGGTGGCTGTGCCAACGGCGGTGCAGGTGTTCGCGTGGATCGGCACCATGTGGAAGGGCAGGCCGGAACTGCATTTGCCGATGCTGCATATATTGGGGTTTTTCCTGACTTTCGTGATGGGCGGGTTGACGGGGGTGATGCTGGCGATTGTGCCTTTCAACTGGCAGGCCCATGACACGGCCTTTGTGACGGCGCATCTGCATTATGTGCTGATTGGCGGGTTCGTGTTCCCGATGATGGCGGCGGTCACCTACTGGATGCCGCTGATCACGGGCAAGGCGCGCGTCAGGGGCGTGGGAGAGGCCGCCTTCTGGGTCATCCTGCCGGGGTTTCACGGCACGTTTTTCATCATGCATCTGACGGGCTTGTTGGGCATGCCGCGCCGGATTGATGCCTATCCCGACAACGCGGAATGGGAATGGCTGAACCTGACATCATCGCTGTTCGGGTTTGTGCTGACCATCGGTTTTGCGATTTTCGCGCTGGACCTGATTTTGCAAGCCACGCTGGGCGCGCGCGCGCGGCGCGACCCGTGGCGCGCGCCGACGCTGGATTGGGCCATGCTGGTGCCTGCGCCCTGCTACAATTTCGCTTCGCTGCCGGTGGGGCGCCATCTGGGGGGGTGGGCGCGCGATGTGGCGCCTGCGCTGGCGCGCGGGCAGGGGGTGCTGGCGGGCGCCCCGCGCGCCCGGCGCGAGGTGCTGGTCACCACAGCGGGCGATGCGCGGCCCTGTCATGTGGCGGTTTTGCCGGGCAATACGGGCCTGCCGCTGGGGCTGGCGGCCTGTATCGCGGTGTTTGTGCTGCTGATGCTGGCCAGCCAGTATGCGTTGGCGGGGGCGGCGCTGTGGGCCGTGGCGGTTCTGGTCTGGGTGTGGGTGCGCGCGATGGCCCCGTCTGGCGATATGCGCCCTGTGGAAATTGCCCCCGCTGTGGTTGTGCCTGTGCACCATTGCACCCCCCGCCCGACACTGGCGCAAAGCGGGCTTCATGCGTTGTTGGTGGCGGATGGGGCGCTGTTTGCATCCTTGTTGTTCGGGGTGGCGTTTTTGTCGGTGGTCACCCAAGGGCCTGCGCCCCTGCCTGCGCGGGTGGAAAACCTGACTGTGGCGCTGGTGCTGGGCGGGGCTGTGGGTGCGCTGGCGCTTGGGGCGGGATGCGCGCGCGCCGCAGCGGCGGGGCGGGGGCGCGCGCGGTGGGCGGCGCTGGCGGGGGGGCTGTGCAACCTTGTCGCGCTGGGCGCGTTGGTCGCGCTGGCCACCCAACTGGATGACCCGCGCGCCCATGCCCGCGATGCGTTGCGCGCGGCCATGCTGGGCTATGTCGCGCTGCATGTGCTGGTTGCGGGCGCGATGGCTGCATTCACCGCGGATCAGGTCCGGCGCGGTGAAATTGCGCCACCTGCCGCGGCGGGCATGGGGGCGGGGGCTGCGCGGGCATGGAACAGCTGGCAGGGCTTCACAGCCCTGACTGCGCTTGTCACAGCGGTGGTGTTTGTGGTGCAGGCAGGTGCTGCGTCATGAAATGGCTGGCCCTGACCCTTGCTGGCCCGACATTGTGGGCGGTGGTGTTTGTGGCGGTCTATGGGCTGCATGGTGTGGCCTGCGCGGGGCATGGGGTGCCGGGCATGGGCGCGCGCGCGGCCATGATCGCGGTTTGGGCGGGGGGGATGGCTGCGCATGTGGCGGTGTTGCGCGCCTTGCCCGCAGGCCCTGCGCGCGCGGTTTTCATTCCACATGCGGGGGCGTGGATCGGGCTGGTGGCAACGGCCTTCACGCTTTTCCCGCTGTTGGTGGTCAGCAGTTGCTAGAGCAGCTTCGAGACGTTCAAAACCGGTTTCCACTTTTGCGCAATCTGCTTCAGGCGGGGGGGGCTTACCAAGGAAAAAAACCCATCCTGCAGGCCAATGGCCGCAAGATGGGCAAGTCAGGACTGGAGGGCACCAGGCAATGATAACGGCCTGACACCCCAACAGGGACATAGATAAAACGCACCGCGCGCCCGTTGGTTCCTGACCTATGCGCAAGATTTGCGCGACATGGACGCGGCGCGGGCGCGGTGTGTCGCGCTGGTTCGTGGAATGCGCTGTTGGAAGGCAGCGACTGCAGCCGCTGGCGCAGACGCAAAGGCCCCTGTCGCGCAACAGGGGCCTTGCCTGGGATTGGACTTGGCACCGGGCCAGTTCGGGGGTGTTAATCTGCCGGCGGGGCAGGTTCGTCAATAATCTGGGGGGTGTCTTCGGGCTGGTTTGCGGGGCCTGTTATAACCCCCTCGGCGGGCAGGCCGGTTTCGGACTGTGTTTGTCCTGCGGGGGCCTGCGCGGGGGGGTCGGCGGGGTCGGGTTCGACAACCAGCGTCCGGACCAGCAACCACCCCAGAAACGCCACAGCAAGAATAACCCCGATCGCCATGCCCACCAAGGGGCCGCGATGGCGGCGGGCCTGTTTCTTCGGATTGGTGTCAGGTGCACTCATGGTTCTATGGTCCTTTCTGGGCCTGCGGACCTGCTGGCGCGGTGCCTTGGGTCCGGCTGCGGCGGGCGCGTGTGGTCCTGCGCGGCCGCTTGGGGGTGTTGGTCATCAACGCATGGCCGTGGGGGGTGGTTCCGTTTATTCCCGCAAGACTGGCATTTCCTAAAGATTATTCCCGCAAGGCTGGCATTTCCTAAAGACGGGCATTCCTGAAAGCGCGGCATCCCCGCTGGCCGGGCATGTGCCAGGGAACCGCATCCTTGGGTCTGCGTTACCTTTCAAGGTGCCCCGTCTGTGCAATCCCCCAACCGAAAGGCCGCCCCCCATGCCCCTGTCACCCAACCGGCCGGGCCAAGGCCCCGTTCGGGCCACTGCCCCGGCCAGCCCTGCGGCAATCCCGCAGCGCATATCGGTTATGGTGACAGGTATTTTCTGCATTCTGCTGTTGGGGGCAGTGCAATATGCGGGCAGTTTCCTGTTGCCGGTTTTCACGGCTGTGTTGCTGTTTTTCGTGTTCATGCCCCTGCAGCGGCGGTTGCTGGCCGTGGGGCTGCCTGCCACGCCAGTTGCCGCAGCGCTGGTTCTGGGCCTGCTGGCGGGGATTGCGGCGGTTTTTGTGCTGCTTAGTGGCCCTGTCATGCAGCTTGCCGATAACCTGCCCGATATTCTGCACGACATCAGCGCGCGCCTGCAATCGTTGCAAGCGGCCGTGATGAGCGTGTTGGACGGGGTGGGCGACAGTGACCGCGGCTTTGTCCCCGACCTGCGCCAGAGTGCGAACCGCGCGCTTGCCTCGGCAGAGGATAGCAGCAATGCAGATGTGATGCTCAGCACCGCAAGCGGCGCGTTGACCTATCTGGCCGAAGCGCCTGCGAAGGCGGGGCAGGTGGTGTTCATGCTGATCTTGCTGTTTTTCCTGCTATCGTCGAGCGAGTTGATTTACCTGAAAATCGTGCAAAGCGTCAGCACGTTTTCCGATAAACGGGTGGCCATCAACACGCTTTACAAGATTGAACGTGATCTGGGCGGGTATCTGGGCACAGTGACGCTGATCAATGCGGGGCTGGGCGTCTGTGTGGGTGGGGCCATGTGGGCGTTGGGAATGCCGGTGCCGTTGCTGTTTGCGGCGCTGGCCTTCACGTTGAATTTCATTCCCTATCTGGGGGCGCTGGCGGGGGTTGTGCTGACTGGCATGATTGCGCTTTTGTGGTTTGATGATTTGCAAAGCGTGCTGATGGTAACCCTTGCCTATGTCACGCTGACCACATTGGAGGGGCAGTTGATCACCCCGCATCTGCTGGCGCGGCGGCTGGCGATGAACCGGGTGATCGTGTTCTTGTCGGTGGCGTTCTGGGCGTGGATGTGGTCGTTCATGGGAATGCTGATTGCAGTCCCCATGCTGGTGATGGCGCGGGTCATTCTGGAACAGATACCGGGGGCGGCCAAGGTTGCAAACCTGTTGTCGGATGACACACACCCGCGCGTATGACACCCGCGCGTATGACACCCGCGCGTATGACACCCGCGCGTCAGCGGGTATGAAAAAGCGCCGCGCCACCAGCCTGTGGCGCAGCGGTTGGGGGGGGCATGCCCGCCCGGGGGCCAGTGTCAAGCGTCCCGGTCAAGCGTCCCGGTCGGGCGGCGGTGGCGGGCGGCGGCGGTTACGATTGCGGACCTGAACATAGGTGTTCACCCCGAACAGGAACGCTTCCAGCAAGGCGGGAAATTCCCCCTTTGGCTGATAAGCCTGCCCGCGCGCGGCAGTGGCGCGCAAATCCGCGTCCAGCGACGGGACAGGGGGCGGGCGCCTTAGGCGTTTGATCAGCAGCAAAACCCCCGACAGCCCAAGAAAGAACAGCCCCATCACATAGGTGGCCACCAGCGATGAAAACTGCACCGCCAGCAACATCCACAGTGCGGCCACCATGAAGCCAAGCCCCACAACCAGCATTGCGCCGGCGCAAAGCGCCAGCGCGATATTGCCGCCATGCCAGCCGGCCTGACGTTTGATATGGTGCAGCCTGTGCAGCATCAGCGGCGCGACAGGGCCAGCGCCAGCAAGAACCCCGCACCCGCGGCAAGGCCCATGGCCATGGCCGGGCGTTCGCGGGCGAAGGTTTCGGCAGTTTCCAGCGCCTCGTCCAGCTGGTCAGTGGCGTAATCATAGCCGTCCTCGGCCATTTTGACAGCCCGCCTGCCGCTGTGGCGGGCGCGGGACCGGGCTTGGCGGGCTTTTGCGTAGCCTGCTTTTTTTGTGGCTTCTGTCAGCTCGGCCAGATCGGATTTGACCAGCGCGAGTTGTTCCTTGAGTTCTTCATAGGTCAGGTCCGCCAGATCGGAAATTTCATCGGCGGCGGCCCCGGCATGGGCCTTGACGTTTGCGGCCGTTTCCTTGCCGTCCTGTTTCAGTTTTGACACGGGTTGTCGTGACATTCTAAACCCCCTTTTTCGTGTGTGTGTGTGGCGCGGCGCCAGTGCATCTTCGCCATGGTGTCGGTCATCCGTTCGGGGCGCGGGCGCGGCGGCCCCCCTTTCAGGTGTCAAAATTTGGCAGATGTCACAGTTTGGACGACCACGCGTCGACCTGCTTTTCGGCTTCATCGCGGGCGATGCCGTATTTTTCCTGAACCTTGCCCACCAGCTTGTCGCGCTTGCCTGCGGCCTGATCAAGGTCATCATCGGTCAGCTTGCCCCAGTTTTCCTTGGCCGAGCCGGTCAACTGCTTCCATTTCCCTTCGACAATATCCCAATTCATCACGTCCTCCTGTGTGGTTTGAATTTTAGTCACGATACCCAACGCCGTGCGCGCCGGTGGGTTCCCGCTTCGCGCGATTGCGCCCTGTGGCGTTGCGTGATTGCCTGTTTATTGGGCGCATGTCTGTGTGCGTGTTCTAATTTTAGGCGCATTTGCGGGGACCGCGTTGTGCGCCGACAGGTTTGTGAAAAAACTTGACTGAAAAAAAGAAGGGTCCCAATCTCCAGATTGTCGACAATTTTGTAGTCAAACCGACGCCTTCGCCGTCGACACATAAAACGGCCCAACAGGAGATCATATCATGGCGCACGCCAAACGCACCCTAACCGCCGCCCTGCTTGCCAGCACTGTTCTGTCCGTCCCGGTTATGGCGGTCGCGCAAGACAAGATCTTGCGCATCGGCATGACGGCAGCAGATATTCCGCGCACCCTTGGCCAACCCGATCAGGGGTTTGAGGGGAACCGCTTCACGGGCATGACAATCTATGACAGCCTGACCGCATGGGACCTGAGCAAGGAAGACGAAGCGTCAGTTGTCATTCCGTCGCTGGCCACGCAATGGTCGGTGGACCCTGACGACACCACCAAATGGACCTTCGTTCTGCGCGATGATGTCAGCTTCCATGATGGCAGCCCGTTCAATGCCGAAGCGGTGGTCTGGAACGTCCAGAAGGTTCTGGACGAAAGCGCGCCGCATTTTGATGCAAGTCAGGTCGGTGTGACCGCATCGCGCATGCCGACCTTGCGTTCGGCGCGGGCAATTGACGAATTTACTGTGGAACTGACCACGTCGGAACCCGACAGCTTTTTGCCCATCAACCTGACCAACCTGTTCATGGCGTCGCCCAGCCATTGGCAGGCGAAATTTGACGAAACCGGCGATGCGGAATCGGCTTGGGCGGCCTTTGCTGCTGATCCGTCGGGGTCCGGCCCGTTCCGTGTGACCGGGTTTGTGCCGCGCGAACGGCTGGAACTGGCGGCCAATACCGACTACTGGAACCCCGACCGCACGCCCAAACTGGATGGCGTGGTGCTGGTGCCGCTGCCCGAAGCGAATGCGCGCACAGCCGCGTTGCTGTCGGGGCAGGTGGACTGGATCGAAGCGCCCGCGCCCGATGCCATTCCGCAGATTGAAGCGCGTGGTTTCACCATCTATGCCAACCCGCAACCGCATGTATGGCCGTGGCAATTGTCCTTCGCGGAAGACAGCCCATGGCTGGACATTCGCGTGCGCCATGCGGCCAATCTGTGCTTTGACCGCGAAGACCTGCAAATCCTGCTGGGCGGCTATATGGGCATTCCCAAGGGCACAGTTGACCCGACGCATCCATGGTGGGGCAACCCGGAATTCGACATTCGCTATGACCTGGATGAGGCACAGCGCCTGATGAGCGAAGCGGGCTTTTCGGCGGAAAACCCGCTGCGCGTAAAGGTGCAGACATCGGCTTCCGGGTCGGGGCAGATGCAACCCATCCCGATGAACGAATACCTGCAACAGGCGCTGCGCGATTGCTATTTCGATGTGGAACTGGATGTCATCGAATGGAACACCCTGTTCACCAACTGGCGGCGCGGGGCCACGGATGAAAGCGCCAATGGCGCGCATGCCATCAACGTGACCTTCGCCACGATGGACCCGTTCTTTGCGATGGTGCGCTTCAGTTCAACGGGCACTTTCCCGCCAGTGTCCAATAACTGGGGGTATTTCGGCAATGATGAATTCGACGCCCTGATTGCCGATGCCCGCACCACATTCGAAGATGACGCCCGCGATGCGGCCCTGGGGCGGCTGCACAAACGGCTGGTGGAAGAAGCGCCCTTCGTGTGGGTGGCCCATGACGCTGGCCCGCGCGCCATGTCGGCCCGCGTGACGGGGGTTGTGCAACCCAAAAGCTGGTTCATCGACATTGCGCCGATGGATATGAACTAAGCGATATCACAGGCCCCGGAGTTTCGCGCCGGGGCCTGTGCCGTTCCTGTCTGCCACCCGAAAGGACAGCCCATGTTTGGCTATACCCTGCAACGCATCATCTATACAGCGCCCGTGCTTTTGGGGGTTGCGGTGGTGTGTTTCGCGCTGGTGCATATTTCGCCCGGCGACCCGCTGATTTCCATCCTGCCGGCGGATGCGTCGGTTGAATTGCAAGACCGGCTGCGGGTGCTGTATGGGTTCGACCGCAGCTATCCCGAACAGTTCATCCTGTGGCTGGGGCGTGCGCTGCAAGGCGATCTTGGCACCTCTATCGCGTCGGGGCGGCCCGTGACCACGGAAGTGATGCGCGCCGTGTCCAATACGCTGATGCTGGCGGCTGTCGCCACAGTCATAGGGTTTGTGCTGGGGTGTTTTTTCGGCTTCGTGGCGGGCTATTTCAGCAATTCGCCACTGGACAAGGCCGCATCGGCGGCGGCGGTGTTCGGGGTCTCGGTGCCGCATTACTGGCTGGGCATGGTGCTGGTGATCATCTTCTCGGCGCAGTTGGGCTGGTTGCCTGCGGCGGGTGCTGGCCCCGGCGGGTCCAGCGGGTGGAAATTCGACATGGAGCATTTAAGCTACATGGTGCTGCCCGCCCTGACCATGAGTGTCATTCCCATGGGCATTATCGCGCGCACAGTGCGCGCGCTGGTGGCCGAGATTCTGGCGCAGGAATTTGTCATCGGGTTGCGCGCGCGCGGGTTGTCGGAACTGGGCGTTTTCCTGCATGTGGTCAAGAACGCGGCCCCCACGGCGCTGGCCGTCATGGGGGTGCAGCTGGGCTATTTGCTGGGCGGGTCCATCCTGATTGAAACAGTGTTCAGCTGGCCCGGCACGGGCATGTTGCTGAATTCGGCCATTTTCCAGCGCGATTTGCCGCTGTTGCAGGGCACGATTCTGGTTCTGGCGCTGTTTTTCGTGGTGCTGAACCTGGCTGTGGATGTGCTGCAAAGCGCGCTTGACCCCCGTATCAAAAGGTAACGTGACATGGCAGACATGACCTTGACCCAAGCCCCCCCCGCTGTGGCTGTGCGCAGTGCAGGCTATTGGCAGAATGTGGGCGCGCGGCTGGTGCGCGACAAGACGGCCATGGCCGCGGCGGCGGTGCTGCTGATTTTCCTGCTGGCGGCCATTTTCGCGCCACTTGTCGCGCCGCTGGACCCGCTGGACGGGCGGTTGTCCAACCGTCTGAAACCCATCGGCACCGACGGGCATTGGCTGGGCACAGATGAGTTGGGCCGCGATATGCTGTCGCGGCTGATCTGGGGCGGGCGGTTGTCGTTGCTGATGGGGGTCACGCCGGTGGTGCTGGCGTTCATCATCGGGTCGGCAGTGGGCATTATCGCGGGCTATGCGGGCGGCTGGACCAATACGCTGATCATGCGCACGATTGATGTGTTCTATGCGTTCCCGTCGGTGTTGCTGGCAGTTGCGCTGTCGGGTGCGCTGGGGGCGGGGTTGGGCAATGCGCTGTTGTCGCTGACAGTGGTGTTCATTCCGCCCATTGCGCGGGTGGCGGAATCGGTCACCACGCGGCTGCGCAGTTCGGATTTCATTGAAGCGGCGCGCGCATCGGGCGCAGATGCGCTGACGATTGTGCGGGTGCATGTGCTGGGCAATGTGCTGGGGCCGATCTTTGTTTATGCGACCTCGCTGATTGCGGTCAGCATGATTCTGGCCTCGGGGCTGTCCTTCCTTGGCCTTGGGGTGCGCCCGCCCAACCCTGAATGGGGGCTGATGCTGAACACGCTGCGCACGGCCATTTATGTGCAGCCATGGGTTGCGGCGCTGCCGGGTGCCATGATTTTCATGGTGTCAATTTCGTTCAACATGTTGTCGGACGGGCTGCGCACTGCGATGGAGGTGCGCCAATGACCACCCAAGGCGCTATTTTGACCGTGCGCGGCTTGCAGAAATACTTTCCCATCAAGGGGGGTATTCTGGGCCGCACGGTAAAGAATGTTCATGCCGTGGATGGCGTGGATCTGGAAGTGTTTGCCGGCGAAACGCTGGGCGTGGTGGGCGAATCGGGCTGCGGCAAATCCACCACGGCGCGCTTGCTGATGCAGCTGATCGCCCCTGACCAGGGCGCGCTGTATTTTGAGGGCAAGCTGGTGGGCAGCCCTGAATTGCCGCTGAAGGCGTATCGCCGTCAGGTGCAGATGGTGTTTCAGGACAGCTATTCGTCGCTGAACCCGCGCCTGACCATTGAGGACAACATTGCCTTCGGCGCGCGTGTTCATGGCACGCGGGCACAGGAGGCACTGGCGCGCACGCATGACCTGTTGGCGCGCGTGGGGCTGGACCCTGCGCGCTTTGCGGGGCGCTATCCGCATGAATTGTCGGGCGGCCAGCGCCAGCGCGTCAATATTGCACGCGCGCTGGCGCTGCGGCCCAAAGTCATCATTCTGGACGAAGCGGTGTCCGCGCTGGACAAATCGGTGGAAGCGCAGGTGCTGAACCTGCTGGCCGACCTGAAGGCGGAATTCGGCCTGACCTATGTGTTCATCAGCCATGATCTGAATGTGGTGCGCTTTGTGTCCGACCGCGTGATGGTCATGTATCTGGGGCAGGTGGCCGAAATTGGCACGGCGGACGCGCTGTATGACACGCCGCTGCACCCCTATTCGCGCGCGCTGTTGTCGTCCATGCCGTCCATGGACCCCGACAACCGCACACAGGAACCCGCGCTGACGGGTGACCCGCCCAACCCGATTGACCCGCCACAGGGCTGCCGGTTTCACACGCGCTGTCCGGTGGTGGGCGATGTCTGCGCGCACAAAGTGCCCAGCCTGACGCAGCGCGCGGCGCGCCATCTGGTGGCGTGCCATGCGCATGACCCCGCATCGGGCTATGTCGCCCCATCCCGACAGGAGGCCGCACAATGAGCGCCCCGTTCCTTTCGATCCGCAACCTTGGGGTTGCGTTTACCGGCGGCACGCGGCCTGTGCGCGCGGTCAATGATGTGTCGCTGGATGTTGCGCAGGGCGAAGCGGTCGCGCTGATCGGGGAATCGGGGTCGGGCAAATCCGTGACCATGCGCGCCATCATGCGGCTGAACCCCGAAAAGCGCACGAAACTGCAAGGCAGTATTGACCTGGACGGGCGCGACATTCTGAAAATGACCCCGCGCGAATTGCAGGCGCTGCGCGGGGCGCAGGCGGCCATGATCTTTCAGGAACCGCTGCTGGCGCTGGACCCTGTGTATTCGCTGGGCGATCAGATTGTTGAAACCATCCGCCGCCACGAACCCATAAGCCGCGACGCCGCGCGCGCCCGCGCGCTGGAGTTGTTTGAGCGGGTGCGTATTCCCTCGGCCAGATCGCGGCTGGACAATTACCCGCATGAAATGTCGGGCGGCATGCGCCAGCGCGCGATGATTGCGCTGGCGCTGTCATGCAGGCCCAAACTGCTGCTGGCCGATGAACCCACCACAGCACTGGACGCCACAGTGCAAATTCAGGTGTTGTTGCTGCTGCGCGAATTGCAGCGCGATCTGGGCCTGTCGATTATTTTCGTCACCCATGACATTGGCGCGGCAGTGGAAGTGGCCGACCGGATTGCAGTGATGTATGCAGGCCAGATTGTGGAACAGGGCAGCGCGCGTGAACTGATCCGCACCCCCCGCCACCCCTATACGCTGGGCCTGCTGAAAAGCCGCGCGGACGGGGCGATGGTCAAGGGCGCGCGGCTGGAAGCCATTCCCGGCGCGCCCCCGGATCTGGCGCACCTGCCCGATGGCTGCCCCTTTGCGCCGCGCTGCTTTCTGGCCGAAACGGCCTGTCATGCGGGGCAGATCGAGATGCAGCAGATTGGCACAACCCATCAGGCGCGCTGCCGCAAGCTGGCGCAGACGCGCGATATGCAAGCGGCGCAATAGCACGTTGCGCGGTAGGGCAGCAGGTGTTCGGGGCGGGACTTGCGCGCCGCTGGCACTGGTTTTTGCGCAGGCCGCTGGCCAGCGGGGGGCTGTCTGCCCCCCGCACCCCCCGAGAGTATTTTTCGCAAGATGAAAGACCGGCGCGCGGTTTGGGCGCGGCGTCAGGCAGGGGGGCAACAGATGTGGCACGCCGCAGGGCGGGCCGTTCTGGGCCGTGGTGGCTGCGGGCGGGGGGGGGTTATTGTGCGGGTTCGCGCAGCGCCGCCAGCGGGGTGAGGTCGTGCGATTTGTCGCGCGGCCAGCCATATGCGCCGGTTTTGGCGGTTTGATACCCCCCGCCTGCCAGGGCTTCTGCAAGGCGCACGGCGGCATGGACCCCGTCTATCACAGTGAGGCCGGTTTTTGCGCTGAGGGTGGCGCACATGTCAGACATGCCCGCGCAGCCCAGAATGACGGCTTCCGCGCCGTCATGGTCACGCGCCTGCAGGATTTCGCGTTCCAGAAGGGCCTGTGCATGTGGTCCGTCCGCTTCCAGCGAGAGCACGGGCAGATCGACTGCGCGCACCCGCCGCATGTTGTGGCCCATGCCATAGCGCTGGGCCATATCCTCGATGATGGGGACCGAGCGGGGCAGGGTGGTGACGATTGAAAACCGGCTGGCCAGAACGCTGGCGACCTGCATTGCGGCCTGTGCGATACCGATGACCGGGCCGCGCACCACTTCGCGTGCGGCGCCAAGGCCGGGATCGTCGAAACAGGCGATGACATGGGCCTGGGCACCTGCGGCTTCGGCGCGGCGCAGTGCGTCGAGCATGGCGGGAACGGCCATGGCTTCGTCATGGTGCCCTTCGATGCTGGGGGGGACGGGGGCGCTGGCGCCGCCTGCCATGATGGTGACACCGGCACTGGCGGCAGCGCGTGCCTGTCGGGCAATCAGGGCGGTCATGGCGGCGCTGGAATTGGGGTTGTATACGAAGACTTGCAAGGGCCATCTTTCTGCTTTGGGGCGCGCGCATGCCCGCGCGGGGCGGGCCTGTTGCAAGTGTGTTGGTTTCTGCGGATTTTGTCAATTTTATTGTCGACAATATTGCGCAGTTGTCACCGCAGCCTGTTGAAGCGGCTTTGCTTTTCGCGGGTATGGCGGTAAGCAGGGCGCAGGATAGGGGGTTGGGATGCCTTGGCTGACGGATGCATCGAAGAATGACGCAGTGACCTTGATTTGTGATCGGGTCTGGCTGGCTGTGGTGCAGCGTAGCCTGCGCCCCGGCGCGCGGCTGAAGGAAGAAGATCTGGCCGAAGCCTTTGGTGTCAGCCGCGCGCGGGTGCGTCAGGCGCTGGCATTGCTGGAAAAGGACGGGTTGGTGTCGCTGGTGCCCAATCGCGGGGCCTGCATTGCCGAACCCGGTGTGGCCGAGGCGCGCGATGCCTTCTACACGCGCGGCTTTATTGAAAAACGGCTGGTGGAACGGTTATGCGCGCGGGCCACGCAAGCTGATATTGCCGCGTTGCGCGACCATATTGCGCGGGAACGCGCGGCCCATGCCGGGCAGGACAGTGAAGCGGTGATCCGCCTGTCGGGGGAGTTTCACCTGCTGATTGCGCGGCTGACAGAGGCGCGCTTTCTGGGCGAGATTTTGCGCACGCTGACGACCAGAACATCGCTGATCACCGCCATGTATCAGACCGAATCCACCCAGACCTGTGGCCCGGACGAACATGAAGCCATCGTCAATGCCATAGAGGCGCGCGACACTGCGCGTGCGGCCGATATGATGGAGCATCATTTGCACCATCTGGAAGCGGCGCTGCAATTGCACGAGGCGAAATCACCTGCCGCTGATTTGCGCGCCGCGCTGGGGTTGGGCGATGCGCCCGCGCAATGAGGCGCACCGGGCGTGGCGTGATTGACAAGCGCTGCGCCAGACCCTAGCTACAGGGCATTCTCAGGGCGGGGTGAAATTCCCCACCGGCGGTCACAGCCCGCGAGCGCCTTTCGTTTGTGGAAGGGTCAGCAGATCCGGTGAAATTCCGGGGCCGACGGTCATAGTCCGGATGGGAGAGAAGGGGGACGGTCGGGCGCAGGCCCGCCCGGCCCTGACGCTCTGGGATTCTGTCATGTTGAAAGGATCTGGAGCTATGACAAAATCCCCTGAATTTGCTTTTATCAAGGCGCGTTGGCATGCTGGTATTGTGGATCAGGCGCTTGTGGGGTTCCGCGCGCGGCTGTCAGAACTGGGTGTGAAGGCTGAAACCCGGTGTTTCGATGTGCCCGGCGCGTTTGAAATGCCGCTTCTGGCGCAGCGTCTGGCGGCTACGGGCCAGTATGACGCCATTGTGGCGGCGGCGCTGGTGGTGGATGGCGGCATTTACCGCCATGATTTTGTGGCGCAGGCCGTTGTTTCGGGCCTGATGGAGGCAGGGCTGAAAACCGGCGTGCCGGTTTTGTCCGTGTCGCTGACGCCGCATCATTTCCAGCCCTCGGCGGAGCATGAAGGGTTTTTCCACGACCATTTCGTGAAAAAGGGCCGCGAGGTGGCGGACGCAGCGCTGCAGGTGACGCAGCTTTATGACGGGCTTGCGCAGGGCGTGGCTAGCGCGGCGGCGTAAAGGCGCGCAGCGCAGGGTGGGGGGCAGTCAC
>NZ_JBQTCF010000014.1:0-93455 GCF_052379845.1 Roseinatronobacter sp. NSM
AGGGGGCATATGCCCCCTTTTTTGTCCATGTTCCATCTCGCGCGCCTTACATCCCGCGCCGCAACCGTTCCAGCAAGTCGCGCGACGGCTCGCCCGTCACCGCCAGCCCCCGCGCGCGCTGATAGGCACTGATGGCCGATTGCGAATTTGGGCCAATCACGCCATCTGCCCCTTGGGTATCAAACCCCGCCCGCGTCAGCAGGCGCTGAATTTCCTGCCGCTCGCCCAGGCGCAGGCCGTAGCGGTCTGGCTGGAACGTGCCGCGGATGGGTTCGCCCCCGCGCAACCGGTCTGAAAGGTGCCCGATTCCAATGACATAAAATTCGGAATTATTGTAACGCGTTAAGCTTGTGAAATTGCGAAATGTCATGAAGGCTGGCCCGCGCGGCCCATCGGGTATGATGATCGAGGCCGGCCCATGATCGGGAACTGCACGCCCGTCCATATTGCGCACCCCCAATCCTGTCCAGTCCGACACTGCGCGGGAACTGCCGCGCCCGGCCAGCGCGGTGTTGAACCCGTCTGGCAGGCGCACTTCGACGCCCCAGGGCTGGCCGCGTGTCCAGCCCATGCGCGCCAGATAATTCGCCGCCGATGCCAGCGCATCAGTGGGATCTTCCGCCCAGATGTCGCGCCGCCCGTTGCCGGTGAAATCAACGGCATATTCCTGATATGTCGTCGGAATGAACTGCGTATGCCCCATGGCGCCGGCCCATGACCCGCGCATATTGGCCGCGCTGGTGTCCCCGCGCTGCAAGATGCGCAGCGCCGCCATCAGCTGGCTTTCAAAAAACGCGCCCCGCCGCCCGTCAAAGGCAAGTGTGGCCAGCGCCGAAATAACCGGAATATCGCCGCGTTCTGTGCCATAGCGCGATTCCAGCCCCCAGATGGCGGTGATCACCTCGGCCTCGACACCATAGCGCGCCTCAATGGCGCGCAAGGTGGCGCTGTGGCGCGACAAGGCCGCGCGCCCTGCCGACAGCCGTTCATCAGACACGGCGATGGACAGGTAATCTTCCAGCGTGCGGGTGAATTCAGTCTGTCTGCGGTCGCGCGCAATCACATCAGGCAGGAATCCCGCGCCGCGCAAGGCAGGGTCCAGCACATTGGCGTTTATCCCGCCTTGCAGTGCGCGGGCGCGAAACTGGGCAAGCCATGTGTCAAACGCGGCATTGGGCTGTGGTTGCATGCGGCTGGCGGGTGTCGTCGTCATCGGCACCCCCCCGCCCATACAGGCAGAAAGCGAGAATGCGGACAGTCCCGCAATACAGAAACGGCGTGTAAATAGCATGGCACTGCTCAACCCTTGTTGTAGTCTTGGCTTCATGCGCTTTCGGTGTTTCACTGACTTGCCGAAATGCCCGAAGCGTTCGTATGTCACAATTTCACCCCGAAAAAACCTGTCAGCTTTTCCTGAAACTGCCCCAATGCTAGGGGAAAATGCACGCACAGAAAAGCGGCCATCAGCAAAGCCCCGCATATTGTGAACGCTGACACCTTGGTTCCCCCCGTCAGGGTCGTTAGCATGACAGCCAGCATCATATCGGGGAACGCAATGTTACGTTGGACACCTGCCGCAGCCTTGGCCCTTGCATTGCCCGCATGTGGTCTTGCAAATATCGAAACGTCGCCCCGCCCAACGGCGCGCCCCGCGACGTTAAGCGCCCCCGATACTGGCAATTTTGACGCCTGGGTGGCGGCCTTCGCCCCCCGCGCACGCAACCGCGGCATAAGCCAGGCCACCTTGGACCGTGCCCTTCCCACGCTGCGCCACTTGCCCGAAACTGTTGCGCTGGACCGCCGCCAAAGTGAATTTGGCGCGCGCATATGGGAGTATCTGGACAGCACGGTTTCGGCCACGCGCATTTCGCAAGGTCAAGCCGCGCTGCGCCGCCACGCCGATATCTTGGCCCGCATCGAGGGCCGCTTTGGTGTTCCCCCGGAAGTTCTTGTGGCAATCTGGGGCATTGAATCCAGCTATGGGGCAAACCGGGGGGGCACACATATTCTGTCATCATTGGCGACATTGGCCAAGGACGGGCGGCGCGGCGAATTCTTTGAAGAACAATTGCTGGACGCGCTGCGCATCATACAGGCGGGCGATATCAGCGCGCAGGCCATGATAGGGTCATGGGCGGGCGCGTTTGGACATATGCAGTTCATGCCGTCCAGTTTTCTGACCTATGCGGTGGATTTCACCGGCGACGGGCGGCGCGATGTCTGGGCCGATGACCCCACAGATGCGCTGGCGTCGGCGGCGAATTATCTGACGCGGCGCGGCTGGACACGCGGCCAGCCCTGGGCGCGAGAGGTTGTTTTGCCCGACGGGTTTGATTTACGCCTGACGGGGCAGGCCCAACCCGCCGCAGACTGGGCGCGCGCAGGCGTGCGCGTGGCCGCAGGCGCACCCTTGCAGTCAGGTCAGGCGCGGCTGCTTCTGCCAGGCGGCGCGCGCGGCCCGGCGTTTCTGGCATATGGCAATTATGATGTTCTGAAGGAATATAACCTGTCGGACGCCTATGTTCTGGCCGTGGGCCATTTGTCCGACCGGTTGCGCGGGGGTGCAGCGCTGCAGGGCAGCTGGCCACGCGGTGACAGGCCCCTGACAGGGGACGAACGGCGCGCCTTGCAGCGCCGCCTGAACGCCCTTGGTCATGACACCGGCGGGATAGATGGGCGCATAGGCCCTGCCACTGTTGCCGCTGTGCAGGCCTGGCAGAAGTCACAGGGCCTTGCCCCGGATGGCTATGTCAACGCGGATTTGCTGCGCCAGATTTTGCCGTAACCCCCTTGTCGGAAAGCGGGGGATGCGGTAGATCGGACATTAATGTTATAATATATCATAACTGAAAGGTCCCCCATGTCCGTTTCCGACCCCCGCCTGCCCGTCACTGTGTTGTCGGGGTTTCTGGGCGCAGGCAAAACAACGCTGCTGAACCATGTCCTGAACAACCGCGACGGCCGCCGCGTGGCCGTCATTGTCAATGACATGTCCGAAGTGAATATTGACGCTGACCTTGTTGAGGCAGGTGTGGACCTCAACCGCGGCGAAGAGAAGCTGGTGGAAATGTCCAACGGCTGCATCTGCTGCACGCTGCGCGATGATCTGCTGGCCGAAGTGCGCAGACTGGCGCAGGAAGGGCGCTTTGACTACTTGCTGATCGAATCCACCGGCATTTCCGAACCGTTGCCTGTGGCCGCCACGTTTGAATTCCGCGATGAACAGGGCGAAAGCCTGATGGATGTGGCGCGGATGGATACAATGGTCACGGTGGTGGATGCGGTCAACCTGCTGCGTGATTTTTCCAGCCATGATTTCCTGTCGGATCGGGGCGAAACACTGGGCGAAGATGATGAACGCAGCCTTGTTGATTTGCTGACTGATCAGATTGAATTTGCGGATGTCATCATCCTGAACAAGGTCACGGATGCAGGGGCCGCGCAAGCCGATGCGGCGCGCAAGATCATCAAGGCACTGAACCCTGACGCACGCCTGATTGAAACCGACCAGTCGCAGGTGGCCGCAGACCAGATTTTTGACACTGGCCTGTTTGATTTTGACACCGCCCATGAACACCCGCTTTGGGCGAAGGAGCTTTACGGTTTTGCCGATCATGTGCCCGAAACCGAAGAATACGGCGTCACCTCGTTTGTCTATCGCGCGCGCAGGCCGTTTGATCCCGCCAGGGTGCATGCGGTGCTCAATGGCGACCTGCCCGGTGTGATCCGCGCCAAGGGGCATTTCTGGCTGGCAACGCGGCCCAATTGGGTGGCAGAATTTTCGCTGGCGGGCGCGATGTCCAGTGTCACGCCGCTGGGGGGGTGGTGGGCGGCGGTGCCGCGCGACCGCTGGCCCGACCACGCAGGGGCATTGGAAAAAATGCGCGAAAACTGGGTAGAGCCATGGGGCGACAGGCGGCAGGAACTGGTTTTCATTGGCGCAGGCATGGATCACGCCGCGTTGAGTGCCAAACTGGATGCCTGCTTGCTGGACACAGACAGTTTTACGCCTGAATTCTGGGCCGATATGGCAGACCCGTTCCCCGGATGGGGCCAGCGCAAGGCGGCGTAAGCGATGGCGTCGAACCTGCAATCCACTTTGCGCAGGCGGTCCAGCCCGATGGCTGAATTCGACCGCCTGCCCCCTGAGTTGCGCCACTGGCTGGCGCATGCCGCGCTGCCATGGTCAGCGCGGTCCGCGCTGCGGCTGTGGCACAAGGCGGCGCGCCGGGTTGGGCGGGACCCGAAGGTAATTCTGGCCCATCTGGCCCGCGCTGAAGCGCGCAGTCTTGCCAGGGATAGTCGCGCCATCTGGGGGGACGGGTATCCGCTGATGCGGGAGTAGAGAGGGTGCGACAGCGGGGGAGTATTGGCCTGAAGGGGACGTTCGCGGGAATGACCCAGTGCGGAATCAAGGCCGCAGGCCGCCGCACTATCGGCGGGCCGTCCCGCGGCCTGCCGATGACCCGAAGCTGTGCCAGGCGATT
This sequence comes from Roseinatronobacter sp. NSM, assembly GCF_052379845.1. Taxonomy (NCBI): domain Bacteria; kingdom Pseudomonadati; phylum Pseudomonadota; class Alphaproteobacteria; order Rhodobacterales; family Paracoccaceae; genus Roseinatronobacter; species Roseinatronobacter sp. NSM. The sequence continues at coordinate 4,488 of NZ_JBQTCF010000014.1, forward strand.
GAAATCAGGAATATTCCGCGTGGATAAAGTGCATTCCTAATATGTCGGATCGGCAGACCCCGGCCCGCCGACAGCGCGGGCTTTATCCAAGGGCGAAGGGCAGCTTAAGGCCAAAAGCGACAACCACATACTGCAAGCCAGGCCGTGTCAGGCGCGCACAGTTCCGTCCCCTGTGACCAGATACTTGAAACTGGTCAACTGCTCGGCGCCGACCGGACCACGCGCATGCATCTTGCCCGTCGCAATGCCAATTTCCGCGCCAAGGCCAAATTCGCCGCCATCGGCAAATTGCGTGGACGCATTGCGCATCAGGATTGCACTGTCCAGACCTGCAAAAAACCGCGCGGCGACTGTGTCATCTTCGGTCAGAATAGCGTCTGTGTGCTGCGACCCATAGGTGCGGATATGCGCCATAGCGGCATCCACATCATCCACCACAGCGGCGGCCATGATCTTGTCCAGATATTCCTGCCCGAAATCATCAGGCGCTGCAGCCGTGACGCCGGGCAAATGCTGCAAGCCTGCGCCAACCCGCATTTCCACCCCTGCGCCAACCAGATCCGCAATAATCTGCGCGCCCAGCCCGTCCACAATGTCGCGGTGCAGCAACAGGCATTCTGCCGCGCCACAAATCCCTGTGCGCCGCGTCTTGGCGTTCAGCACCACGCGGCGCGCTTTTTCAGGGTCGGCATGGGCATCTACATAGATATGGCAAATCCCTTCCAGATGGGCAAAAACCGGCACGCGCGCTTCGCGTTGCACCAGCCCCACCAGCCCCTTGCCGCCGCGCGGCACAATCACGTCAATATATTCAACCATGCGCAGCATATCGCCCACTGCGGCGCGGTCCGTGGTCTGCACCAGTTGAATGGCATCTTCGGGCAGGTCTGCGGCGCGCAACCCTTGAACAAGGGCGGCATGAATGGCGCGCGAGGAATGGAAGCTTTCAGACCCACCGCGCAAAATGACAGCATTGCCCGCCTTGAGGCATAACGCGCCCGCATCGGCGGTCACATTGGGGCGCGATTCGTAAATCACCCCCACCACCCCCAAAGGCGTGCGCACCCGCGCGATGTGCAACCCTGTGGGCTGGTCCCATTCCGTAATGATCTGGCCCACCGGATCATCCTGCGCGGCAATTGTGCGCAGCGCATCGCACATGGCGGAAATGCGCCCGTCTTCCAGCATCAGCCGGTCCAGCATGGCAGGCGACAGCCCTTTTTGCTGGGCGGCGTCCATATCAATGGCATTGGCGGCAATCACGTCCGCGCGCTGCGCCCAAAGCGCATCTGCGGCCGATGTCAGCGCGCGCGCCTTCGCGTCTGACGGGGCCATGGCCAGCACTTGCGCGGCGGCGCGCGCGCGGCGGCCCATATACTGCATTTCGGATGAAATCTCAGTGCTCATAACGCCATCTCGTCCCTGTGAATAAGGGCCACGCGGCCCGGATAGTTCAGAATTTCAGCAATCTCGCGGGAATGATGGCCCGCAATGGCCGTGGCTTCAAGACTTGAATAGCCCGCAAGCCCCAAGCCCAACAGCCCTGACGGGCCGTGAATTTCCACCGGGTCCCCGCGCTGAAACAGCCCGACAACATGCGTAACCCCCGCTGGCAATAATGACTTGCCTTGCTGCAAGGCGCGTTGCGCGCCCGCATCGACATGCACCACGCCCTTGGGCTTCATCGCGGCAATCCAGCCCTTGCGGGCGGAACGCGGGTCGCCTTGGGGGGCGAAGACGGTTGCATTCGCGCCCTTCAGCACGCCATCCAGCGCATGCATGGCAGCCCCTGCGGCAATAATCATGGCGCAGCCTGCCGCCGTGGCAGTCTTGGCGGCCATGACCTTGGTTTTCATGCCCCCCTTGGACAGGCCCGACACCGGATCACCGGCCATGGCCTCAATTTCCGGGGAGATGGTGTCGACAAAATCGAAGCGGCGCGCGGTCGGGTCGGTCTGGGGGTTGCTGGTATACAGCCCGTCCACATCTGACAGCAAAACCAGCACATCCGCGCCAATGGTCACGGCCACTTGCGCGGCCAGCCTGTCATTGTCGCCATAGCGGATTTCATCAGTGGCGATGGTGTCGTTTTCATTGACAATTGGCACCACCCCCAACCCCAGAAGGGTGGACAGCGTGGCGCGGGAATTCAGGTATCGGCGGCGGTCATGGGTATCTTCCAGCGTCAGCAGAACCTGGCCTGCGGTAATGCCATGGGGGGCCAGCGCTTCTTCATAGGCGCGCGCCAGCTGGATTTGCCCGACAGAGGCCGCTGCCTGACTTTGCTCCAGCGCCAGTACACCACCGGGCAGGCCCAACGCCCCGCGCCCCAACGCGATGGACCCCGACGACACGACAACAACATCCGCGCCCCGCGCGCGTAGCGCGGCCACGTCCTGCGCCAGCGCATGCAGCCATGCCGCACGCAAACTGCCCTGTTCCACCAATAGCGCCGATCCGATCTTGACCACGACCCGGCGCGCCTGTGACAGCGTCGCCGCTGCGGTCAGGGTTGCCATGGCTCGTCATCCTGTTCGACATGTTTGCCCTTGTCGATCCGCGCCAGCAGCGCGCGCAATATGGCGGGCATGCCTTCGCCTGATACCGCTGATATCATATGCACCTCGCGCCCGCAGGCCGCTTCCAGCGCGGCGCGTTTTTCGGCGCGTTCCTCCTCATCAAGGGCGTCAATCTTGTTAAGCGCAATGATGCGCGGTTTCAGCGCAACATCATGGGAATAGGCGTCCAGTTCCGTATCGATGATGCGCCAGTCTTCGGCCACATCATCAGCGGTGCCATCAACAAGTTGCAACAACACTGCGCAGCGTTCGACATGGCCCAGAAACTGGTCGCCCAGCCCGCGCCCTTCGCTTGCGCCCTCAATAAGGCCGGGAATGTCGGCCATGACGAATTCGCGCCCGTCAATGCCCACAACACCCAAATTCGGGTGCAGCGTGGTGAAGGGGTAATCAGCAATTTTGGGGCGTGCATTGGACGTGGCCGCCAAAAACGTGGATTTCCCCGCATTGGGCAGGCCCGCAAGCCCTGCATCGGCAATCAGTTTCAGGCGCAACCATATGGTGCGTTCCACACCGGGCTGGCCGGAATTGGCGCGGCGCGGTGCCTGATTGGTGGCCGATTTGAACTGCAGGTTGCCCCAGCCACCATTGCCGCCCTTGGCCAGCAACAACCGCTGGCCCAGTTCGGTCAGGTCGGCAATCACGGTTTCCTGATCTTCATCCAGAATTTCAGTGCCCACCGGCACGCGCAAGGTGACGGACGCGCCGTCCTTGCCGGTGCGCCCCTGCCCCATGCCCGGCTGGCCGGAATTGGCGAAGAAATGTTGCTGGAACCGGAAATCGATCAGGGTGTTCAGGCTGTCCACCACTTCGACCCAGACATCGCCGCCGCGCCCGCCATCGCCGCCGTCAGGGCCGCCATATTCGATGAATTTTTCGCGCCGGAAGGACACGCAGCCCGAACCGCCCCCGCCCGAACGGATATGGACCTTGGCCAGATCAAGGAATTTCATGTCTTTCTCATGCGCCCCGTGTGTTGTCATGCCCAAAAGCGCGCCAGTCCTTCAGGACATTGCGGCACGCTTTGGCATTTTGCTTCAAGCAATCCCGCCATGGGGCTATGCCCCTTGCTGCCGGATTTGATGTAGCGCTTACAGGGAATCGCGCGCGGCCTCAAGCACTCAGCGCCCTTTGAGCAAACCGCCCAGCACCCCGCGCATCAGGGCCTGCCCCGAACGTGACCCGATCTGGCGCGCGAAGGATTTGGCGAAAGCGTCCACAACGCTGTCGCCGCGCCGTGCAGGGGCCGTGGTCGGACGCGGGCGCGCACTGCCCCCGTCATAGCGGCGCGCGGCGTTGAACTCGCGGGTTTTCGGCGCCTCGGGGGCTTGGGCGGCGGCGACATGTTCGGCCTCCCTTGCGGCGGCCTCGGCGCGGCGTGCCAGCATTTCATGGGCGCTGTCACTGTCGATCATCTGTTCATATTTTCCCGCCAGCGGCGATTGCACCATCACCATGCGCCGCGCGCCATCGTCAATTGGTCCCATGGCGGATGCGGGCGGGCGGATCAGCGTGCGTTCGGCCATGCCCGGACTGCCCTTGTCTTGCAAAAACGACGTCACAGCCTCGCCCACGCCGACATCGCGGATGGCATCGGCAATGTCAAAACGCGGGTTGGGCCGGTAGGTTTGCGCCGCACGGCGCAAGGCTTGCTGATCGCGCGCGGTAAAAGCGCGAAGGGCGTGTTGAATGCGGTTGCCCAACTGCCCCAGCACAGTATCGGGCACGTCATCGGGGTTCTGGGTCACGAAATAGACGCCCACCCCCTTGGACCGGATCAGCCGCGCCACGCGTTCAATCTTGTCCACCAGCGCACGCGGCGCGCCATTGAACAGCAAATGCGCCTCATCAAAGAAGAACACCAGCTTCGGCTTGTCGGGGTTGCCCACTTCGGGCAGGTCTTCAAACAATTGCGACAACAGCCACAGCAGGAAAGTTGCATATAGCTGTGGTGTGCGCATCAGCCGCTCGGCATGCAATATGCTGACATAGCCCCGCCCGTCGGGGGCATGACGCAGGAAATCCGACAAATCCAGCGCGGGTTCCGAAAAGAACGGCGCAGCGCCCTGATTTTCCAACACCAGCAACTTGCGCTGAATGGCCCCGATGCTGGCCGTGGTGACATTGCCATATTGCAAGGACACCGCGCGCTGATTGTCGCCCAGAAAATTCAGGATGGCGCGCAGGTCTTTCAGGTCCAGTATCGGCAGCCCTTCGTCATCTGAAATGCGGAAGGCCACGTTGATGACCCCTTCCTGCGCTTCGGTCAGCCCCAGCATGCGCGACAACAGCAAGGGGCCAACCTCTGCCAGTGTTGCGCGCACGGGGTGGCCGAACTCGCCAAAGAAATCCCAGAAAATCACAGGGCTGGCGCGGTAGCCATAGCCTGCCAGCGCGATCTTTTGGGCGCGCGCCTGCAAAAACCCCTTGTCGGTCCCCGCAAGCGCCATGCCCCCCACATCCCCCTTGATGTCGGTCAGGAACACGGGAACCCCGGCGTTGGAAAATTCCTCGGCCAGAATTTGCATGGTGATCGTTTTGCCGGTGCCAGTGGCCCCCGCGATCAACCCGTGGCGGTTGCCATAGGCCAGTTTCAGCACCTGCGGGTCGCGGTAATCCGTGCCCCCGCCCCCGACCAGAACCCGCGCCACGCCATCTACCATAATCTTTACCCCGTTTACCTGAACCGTGGCAAAAGATTATTCCGAAACGCCCGCCGGTGGAAAGGCTATCTTAACCATTTTGGCCCATTTTCAACCCTGCGCACCCGGCTTGATGATCGGCGGGTGCGCGTCCTCCCTGTCAGACTGGCCGCACCTGTGGGTGCGGCCTTTTTTATGGCCCGGGCGCATGGGGCCATTGCGCTGAAACAAGCCCAAAAAAACATGTCACATTGCCGCGGTGCAGATGACAATCCAGTGAGGATTTCCTGTTGACGCAGTGTTTCTTTCCCCCTACGGTATGCGCAATCGTCGGCCGGTCCGACAGGGAGATAAAAACAAGAACCAACACGAATAGGGGCCTTCGGGCCCTTATTTTAATTGGCCCCGTCCCCGTGCATTTCTTAGCCCCCTTATGCCTGTTCACTGCTGCGTGTCGCCGTTTTTTTTCGACTGACACAAGGTGTGTGTCGTGCTAGGACGCATCAAGAAAACGAGCATCCAAGGATCAAGGCATGTCCAGAACCCATACCCTTTTTTCGACCATCGCATCTGTTGCGGCGTTTGCGGCACTGATGGGCAGCCCCGCAGCAATGGCGCAGACAACCACCACCACGGATTCGCCAAGTTCGGCCTTGTCCACCGGAGAGGTGATTGGCGAGGAAATGGGCGATGGCAGCTATATCGGCAACACGCATGGCGACTGGGAACTGGTCTGTGTGGAAAACCCCGATGGCGAAGACCCTTGCCAGATGTATCAGTTGCTGCGCGACGGCGAAGGCAACGCCACAGCCGAAATCACGCTGTTCCCGCTGCCCCCGGGCCAGGAAGCTGCTGCTGGCGCAACCATTCTGACCCCGCTGGAAACGCTGCTGACCGCGCAACTGATCATGCAGGTGGATGAAGGGTCGGCCAAGCGCTATCCGTTCACCTTCTGCACGGTTGTAGGTTGCATCGCGCGTGTGGGCTTCACCGCCGAGGAAGTGGACGCCTTCCGCCGTGGGGCACGCGCAGTGTGGCAGGTAGTGCCTGTGGGCGCGCCCGACCAGCCGATTGATTTGTCAATGTCGCTGACGGGTTTCACCGCAGCCTTCAACGAACTTTCGGAACAACTGCCCTGATCCAGGCGCAGCTTCCCGCCCGCAGACAGGCCCGGTCCCCAAGGACCGGGTCTTTTTGCTGACACCCCCTTGGCTTCCGGCGGGCAGGCCCGCTACAGTCGCGCATAATCCAAACGTGCGAAGAACCTGAAGGGGGGGCCATGACCAGTTCTGAAATCCTGAAACGCGCCGGGCTTGCGCACATGACAACAGGCGGCGATCTGGCTGTCCATTCGCCGATTGATGGCGCCGAAGTGGCGCGCGTCCAGCAAACCCCGCCACAGGACATGCCCGCAATCCTTGCGCGCGCGGCAGCCGCGTTCAAACACTGGCGCAGCGTGCCCGCGCCGCGGCGGGGCGAGTTGGTGCGCCTGCTGGGCGAGGAATTGCGCAACGCCAAGGACGCACTTGGCGCGGTGGTCACCCTGGAAGCAGGCAAGATCACCTCTGAGGGGTTGGGCGAAGTTCAGGAAATGATCGATATCTGCGATTTTGCCGTCGGCCTGTCGCGGCAATTATACGGCCTGACCATTGCCAGCGAACGCCCCGGCCACAGGATGATGGAAACCTGGCACCCGTTGGGGCCAACAGCTGTTATCACGGCGTTCAACTTTCCAGTGGCGGTATGGTCGTGGAACACGGCCCTTGCGCTGGTCTGCGGCAATCCCGTGATCTGGAAACCGTCCGAGAAGACACCGCTGACGGCCATGGCATCGATGGTGGCAATGCGCCGTGCGCTTGCGCGCTTTGGCGAGGATGCGCCCGACGGGTTGGTGCAACTGGTCATTGGCGGGCCGGAGCTGGGCGCGGCCCTTGTCGAAAGCCCGGATGTGGCGCTGGTTTCCGCAACCGGGTCCACACGCATGGGCCGCATCGTCGCGCCGAAGGTGGCGCAGCGGTTCGGGCGGTCCATTCTGGAACTGGGCGGCAATAACGCCATGATCGTGGCCCCGTCTGCTGATCTGGACATGGCGGTGCGCGCGATTGTGTTTTCGGCGGTGGGCACGGCGGGGCAGCGCTGCACGTCCTTGCGCCGCCTGATTGTGCACCGCTCCATTCGCGCCGAATTGCTGGAAAAGCTGAAGCTCGCCTATGCGACACTGCCAGTTGGTGACCCGCGCGATGCGGGCACGCTGGTTGGCCCGCTGATTGACATGGCCAGCCGCGACCGGATGCTGGACGCGCTGGCGCAGGCCCGCGCGCAAGGGGGCATTGTCCATGGCGGCACCCCCTGCGAAGGCGTGGCAGGCGGGGCCTATGTGACCCCGGCCATTGTCGAGATGCCCGCGCAAAGCGCCATTGTGAAAACCGAAACCTTCGCGCCAATCCTGTATGTCATGGATTATGAGACGCTGGATCAGGCGATAGCGTTGCAAAACGACGTGCCCCAAGGGCTGTCATCGTGCATTTTTACCCTGAACCTGCGCGAAGCGGAAACATTCCTGTCCGCAGTCGGGTCCGATTGCGGGATTGCCAATGTCAATATCGGCCCGTCAGGTGCCGAAATCGGCGGGGCGTTCGGCGGCGAGAAGGAAACCGGCGGCGGGCGCGAAAGCGGGTCGGACGCGTGGAAAGCCTATATGCGCCGCGCCACGAACACGATCAATTATTCCGCGCATCTGCCGCTGGCCCAAGGGGTCAAGTTTGACATCTGACGGGCCGGGGCTGTGGGCCGACACCGCCCCGCCAGCCCCCCACACCCCGGCGCTGACTCATGCGGCCCACGCCGATATCGCCATTATCGGGGCGGGGTATACCGGGCTGTCGGCGGCAGTGCATGCGGCGGCGCATGGGGTGCGCGTTGTCGTGCTGGACGCAGCCCAGATCGGGGCTGGCGGTTCGGGGCGCAATGTGGGGCTGGTCAATGCGGGGCTTTGGCTGGCCCCAGATGAGGTGATGTCGCGCGCCGGTCCCGACCATGGCGCGCGCCTGTTGCAGGCGCTGGCCGATGGCCCCGCGCTGGTCTGGCAGATTGCCCGAACCCACGATCTGCCCTGCGAAGCCAGCCCGACAGGGACATTGCACTGCGCCCCCGACAGCGCGGGACACCGTGCGCTTCAGGATCGCGCCGCGCAATGGCAAGCAAATGGGGCGGATGTCTGCGTGCTGGATGGCGCGCAAACCGCGCATAAAACCGGCAGCAGCGCCTATTGCGCGGCCTTGTTCGATCCGCGTGCCGGGACCATTCAGCCCCTTGCCTATGCACGCGGACTGGCGCGCGCAGCCCAACGGACGGGGGCACAGATCCACACAGACAGCCCTGTCAGCGCAATCACGCGCAGCCGCGATGGCTGGCGCATTGCAACTGCATACGGGTCTGTGCAGGCCGCGCGCGTCATCCTTGCGACCAATGCGGCCTCAACCGGGGTGGTGGGCCAGATACGGCGGGAACTGGCGATCCTGCCCTATTTCAATTTCGCAACGCCCCCCCTGCCCGAAGACCTGCGCAACACAATCCTTCGGGATCGCGCAGGGGCATGGGATACGCGCAAGATCCTGACATCGTTCCGGCTGGACGCGGCGGGGCGGTTCATCATCGGGTCGGTCGGGCAATTGGGGCGGCTGGACCATGCGGCACATCATGGCTGGGCCATGCGGCGTATGGCGCAGCTGTTCCCACAGCTTCAGGGGCAACGTTTCACGCATGGATGGTGGGGGCGTATTGGCACCACCCCCGATGCCCTGCCCCGCCTGCACAAGATAGCCCCTGATATCTGGTCGATTTCGGGCTATAACGGGCGTGGCATCGCACCGGGCACGGTTTTCGGGCAGATGCTGGCCAATCTGCTGCGCGACGCAGTATCCGTGCAGGATATTCCGCTGCCCCTGACAGAATGCAGGCCTGACCACCTGCGCAGCCTGCGCGAAATTACCTTTCGGGCAGGATCGGCGGTGATGCATATGGTTCAGGCCCGCGGGCCGCGCACTGGCCCGTAAGGCTAGCGCATGTAGCGTTCATTGGCATTCACCCCATGTGCGCTAGCTTATTGATTTCGCTGGTTCGAGAAGCTCAGAACCGGTTCCCACTTCTGAGCAACCTGCTTTAGCTGTCATGGGCCAGAAATTCCAGCACCATGGCGGCGGTCCATGTGAACTGCCCCCCGCCCAGGGCTTCGCCGGTCATGGGGTCATAATACTCGGCAAAGCCGCCCTTATGGATCAATTCCAGACTGTCGGCGGAAATGCGTGCGGCGGTGCGCCCCTGCCCCGCACGCGCCAGCCCATCAGCGATCATGTAATTTACCACCAGCCAGACAGGACCACGCCAGTAGCGTTTGGCGTCAAAACGCGCATCCTGCGGGGGGTGACTGGCCACAGTGTAACGGGTGCCGTGGCCGTCAATTGTTGCGGCAATGCGCGCGGCGCGTTCGGGGGGAATGGCACAGAACGCCGCCAGAATTCCCCCAACGGATGGACTGTCAATCAACTGCCCGGTGATACGATCGCGGCACAGATACTGCCCATGTCCATCTGACCAAAGGCTTTCCATCGCAGCCAGCCCCCGCGCTGCATAGCGACGGTTTTCATCTGCAAGCGCGTCATCGCCCACTTGTGCGGCCAGGTCGGCAAGGTCTGCGCAGGACCGGATAAGAATTGCGTTGAACCCGGGGTCCACCACCTGAAACGGGGACGCGTCATGCATTTTTGACGTGTCCCAATCCAGACTGCGGAAATGTTCGACAAGCCACAGATAGCGGTCATATTGTTCCTTGGTGGGCCGGTGCGACGGGTCTGCGTGCAAGGTGTCGCGTCGTGTATAAGGCGCGATGCCTTCGGTAGGAACCCGCGCAAACGGGTCGTCCCAGTCCACGGAATTGTCGCGCCCCGCTTCCCACGGGTGCAAAATGGCCACCAGCCCTTCGCCCTGCGGGTCGCGGGTCGCATAGAACCAGCGGTGCCAGGCGGCCACTTTCGGCAACAGGGCACGCACACGCGCGGTTGCGGCAGCTTGGTCCTGCGCACGGTCAAACAACCGTTTCAGTGCAAACCCGGCAACTGCGGGTTGCGTTATCCCCGATGTGGGCACAGGCCGGTTCGTCCCCCAGACCAGCGGGCCAGGGAAATAGCCATCATCCATCTGGTGGAAAATAATATGCGGCACCATCCCGCAGGGCCATTGATGGCCAAACAGCGTTTCAATTTCCGTCCAGGCGCGGGCTTCGTCAAAATGGCACTGGCCAAGGGCCGTCAGGCAGCTGTCCCAGTTCCATTGGAACGGATACAGCCCCTTGGTGGGCACAGTATACTGGCCCCTGTCGTTGATTTTCAGAATATCGATTGCGGCAGTGCGCAGCGCGTCTGTCATGCGATGGCCTTTTGTGTTGCAGGGTCAAACCAGCGAATGCGGTCGGGAACGGGCGCAAGGGTGATCACCTGCCCCGGGGTGATGTGGCGGTCGCTGTCCAGCACGGCGCGAAACGGCTGGCCTGCCACTTGCGCGGTCACCAGCGTATGCGGCCCAAGGGGTTCAACCACGCGCACCTCGGCGCGCAGGCCCGTGTCGGAGGGGTGCAGGTCTTCGGGTCGGATGGCGAATTCGGCAGCTGGCCCCTGCGGCCCCGCGAAACTCTGGCCCGCCACCTGCCAGCGCCCTGCCCCTTCGGGTTTGGCAGGCAGGAAATTCATCGGCGGGTTGCCAATGAAACTGCCCACAAACCGCGCGGCAGGGTTGCGGTAGACTTCGGTCGGGCGGTCGGCCTGCACGATATAGCCGCCATTCATCACACTGATCCGGTCGGCCAGCGACATGGCTTCGACCTGATCATGGGTGACATAAATAGTCGTGGTTTTCGATTCCGCCAACACGCCCTTCAACTCGGCGCGCATTTCCAGCCGCAGCAGCGCATCCAGATTGGACAGCGGTTCATCCATCAAAATAACATCCGGTTCCATGGCCAACGCGCGCGCCACAGCCACACGCTGGCGCTGCCCACCCGACAATTCCCCCGAATAGCGCTTCAGCAACTGCTCGATATGCATCAACCCGGCAGTGCGGCGCACACGGCGGTCCACTTCGGATGACGCGACCTTGGCCATGCGCAACCCGAAGGCGATGTTTTCAAACACTGTCAAATGCGGGAACACGGCGTAATTCTGGAACACCATCGAAATGCCGCGCGCGCGCGGTGGCAAATGGTCCACCCGCCGCCCCCCGATCCAGACCTCGCCCTGACTGGGGGTTTCCAGCCCTGCGATGATGCGCAAAAGCGTGGTCTTGCCGCAGCCCGACGCGCCCAGAAGCACCATGAATTCCTGATCGGCAATGGTCAGGTCCACCGAATGCAGCGCCGTGAAGGCGCCAAAATCCTTGGCCACACCTTTGATGACAATCTCGGCCATCGGCCCTCCTTTTCAACGATTGGCGATGCCCCACATCGCAAACAGATATTTGCGCACCGCGAAGATGAAGATCAGCGCAGGCATGACCAGCGCCGCACCGCCCGCAAATTTCAGCGGCAAAGGCGACACATTCAGCGATTGCAACAAAAACGCCGTCAGCGTGCGGTTCTCAATGGTCAGCACGGCCGCTGCGAACACTTCGTTCCACGAAATGACGAAGGCAAAAACCGCACTCGCCATGATGCCCGGCAATGCCAGCGGCAACACAACCTTGATGAAGGCCTGCACCCTGTTGCAGCCCAACGTCCAGGCGGCTTCCTCCAACTCCACCGGAATGCCCGAAAACAGCGAAAACGTGATCAGCACCGCAAAGGGCAGCGCCAGCATCGCATGCACCAGCGCCAGCCCCAGCACAGTGTCATCCAGCCCTGTGCGGATGAACATCACCGCCAAAGGCAGCGCCAGCAGCGGCAGCGGAAATGCGCGCGTCATGATGACCAGCACGCGGAAGAATTCCTTGCCGGGAAAATCAAACCGCGACAATGCATAGCCCGCCGGTGCCCCCATGCCGATGGCCAAAATCATCGTCAGAACCGCCACCTTCACCGAATTCCACAGCGCCTGCGTGACACCCTGAAACTGCAAGAAGAACTGCACCGAGGCCAGATCGAAACTTGGCCATAGCCGTTTTGGAAACCCCGTCACCTCGGACGGGGCCGACAGCGCATTGACGAACAAAAACCAGATAGGCACCAACACCCATAACACCAACAGCGCAACGCCCGCATGAAACAGGAACCGGCCTGCGCGCCGCGCTTCAAGCTGCGGCGCAGTTGGGGGCAACTCACTCATATCCGCGCTCCTTTGGGAACATGCAACAGCCGCAGAACCACCAGCGAAAACGCCACCGACAGCCCCAGAATGACCATCGCATAGGCGGCCGCCACGCCGCGGTCCTGCAACTGGAACTGCCACTGGAATGTCTCGCCCATCAGCACCGGCAGCGTTGTCCCCCCCAGCGCCATGACCACGGCAAACACCTCAAATGCCATAAGAATACGCAAGATCAGCGCAGTTTGCAGGCTGGGGCGCAACAGTGGCAGGGTCACGCGCCGGAAGCGCTGCCAGCGGCTGGCGCCAAACACTTCGGCGGCCTCGCTATATTCCTTCGGGATCAGCCCCATGCCCGCCACGATGATGACCATCATGATGGCTGTCGCGCGCCAGATCTCGGCCAGACAAACCGCCAGAAAAATGACCCACATGTTCTGATAGCCCAGATACAGCGTCGGGCGGTCAATAATGCCGAAACTGTGCAGCATGGAATTCAGAAACCCCGATTGCTCGAATATCGCAAGCCAGATCAACCCCGCGGCCAGATCGGAAATTCCCAGCGGAATAGCGAAAATATACAGCAGCCCCGACCGCCCGGTTTTCAGCTTCTGCACCACCGATGCCATGGTCAGCGCCATGATCAGTTGCACCGGCACCACAATCGCCGTCAGCCAGATCGTGTTCCAGAACGCGGGCGCAAACTTCCAGTGGCCCACCATGCGCGTGAAATTGTCAGTCGTCCATTCCCCGCCGCGGGTCAGGCTTTCAATCACCACCAGACCAAACGGATAGAAAAAGAACACCAGCAAAAACACCGACGCCGGCAACAGCAACAAATAGGGCAAGGCTCGTGGCATCATCGCCTCCTTATGCGCGGGCGCGCGCTCGCGCCCCCATGATTTTCATCTTGCCAGAAATACTCGCGGGGGGGTCCGGTCCCCGCAGGGGGCCGGACGGGGGCGGCAGCCCCCTGTCACCCTCAGTTGACCGGGCAAGGCCCCGCTGATGGCGCATCCGGTGCCCAGCACGGGGCGCCCGCTTCCTCCAGGATGCGCCGCAAGACATCGCCCTGATCATCCAGCACCGCGCGCACGGGCTGGCCTGCCAGAACGATACGTTCAAACGTGTCAGTGTAGACTTGGTTGAACTGCCCGCCCAAATCCCCAAGGCCCACGGGCAACAGCGCAGGCAATGCGTCATCCGCGCCCGACATGGCCGCAATCGCAGCCCCCGCCGCCTGGACCGAGGCGGGCATGTCATCAGGGAAATCCACATCAATCACAGGAAAGAAATTCGTGGCGCGCAAAGTCGCGATCTGCGTTTCGGGGGCCAGCATATAGTCGATCAACGCTGCCGCCGCGTCCATGTCAGGCGCTGTCGCGGGCACAGCAATCCCCGCCAGAACCGGCATGAAGCCCCGCCCCGCCGGACCAGAAGGCGCAGGAAAGGCCACGAAATCGTCGGGTTGCTGGTTGAACGCATCTGCCAGACGTGCAGTGTGGTCAAACACCACCCAGGCATCGCCGGAAATCAGCTGTTCCTGCATGAAGCTGTAATTGGTGGATGCAGGGTTTGTATGCTCCCACAATTCCAGAAACGCGGTCCAGGCCTGTTCTGCCGCATCAGACCGGAATTCCGTCACCATGGACCCGGTATAGGATGGCAGCAGATACCCCTGAAAAAAGCGGTGCTTCAGGCCCTGTGGGCCTGCCGGAAACCCGAAGCGCGGCTGGCCTGTGGCGTCATGCATATTGGCGGCCCATGCGATCAGATCGTCATAGCTTAGCGCCATCAGGTCAGCGTCGTCCGGCAGGTAGTCCAGCGCATTCCTATGCGCGGCCATCACATAGGTGGCTTGCATCCATGGAATATATTTCTGCTCGGTGGTGCCAAGCGTGCCCAGTTCCATGAAACCCGGGGACACGGCGCTGGCATCCACCCCCGACAGGTCGGCCAGATTGTCTGACAGCGGGGTGAAATCCCCGTGCAAGGCCCCCAGCACCCCGATGCTGCCACTGCCCGCACTCAGTTCGGCCTGTATGCGCGTCAGCCATGGGCCGGGATCGGCGGGTTGAAAGGACACATCCCCGTCGAACCCTGACAAGACCTGCTCACGCATGGCTTGGGTTTCTTCAATGGGGGTGGCCTGACTGGACCAGAACAAGGTCTCGGCATGGGCGCTGATAGAAATTAAAGCGCTTGCAGTGGCAAGCAAGCTTAGTTTCAGCGTGGTTTTCATTGTCGTTCCTCCCGTTTGGCGGTGATTGCGCGGTCAAGCCGCGCGTTGGGGTGCAACCCCGTGTGTGCCCCGCAACACAAGTTGCGGACGCACAAGCCGCTGGTCATGCGGCGAATTTGGCGCTTTTATCCGCGCCAGCAACATTTCAGCCAGTTGTGTCGCACTGTCTGCTATGCATGCATCAAATGTTGTCAATCCCGGCGTGACATGTGCCGCCGAGGGGATATTGTCGAACCCGATAATCGACAGATCCTTTGGAACCGACAGGCCTTGTGACTGGGCCTGCGCAATCAGTTCAAGCGCCAGCCCGTCCGCAATGGCCAAGACCGCTGTGGGGCGGTCCGGCCCCGCCAGAATGCCTGCAACCGCCTTCGCGCGCGCCTGCGCGTCATAGCGCGAACACGACACATGCCGCAATGTCAGCGCAGGGTCGCCATTTGCACCATAAGCCTTGCGCAACCCTGCTTCGCGTTTTTCCCGAAAGGTCAGCGGGTCGTCAATGCTTAGCAGACCGAACCGCCGGTGCCCGGCTGCATAAAGCAGATCAAACGCTTGCGCGAAGGCAAGTTCGCCATCCGTGTCAAGCCAGCTATAGCCCGCCTCGTCCTGTGCAAGACGGCCATGGGCGACGAAGGGCACGCCGCGCGACTGCAAAAGCGCAATGCGCGTGTCGTTGCATTCAATCCGGCTGACAACCACACCATCCACCCGGCCAGAGGTGATCAGCCGCTCCAGATGGCGGTCTTCCGATCCGTCGCGCGGAACGGCGGATAGCAGCAGTTCCACGCCCTTGGCGCCGAACCCTTCGGTCAGGGCGCTGACAAATTCCCCAAGGAACGGGTCGGCCAGCCCGCGCCCGCGCATGGGCAGCAAAAACCCCGCAAACCCCGTGCGACCTGATGCCAATGCCTGCGCGGTGCGGTTTGGCACATAGCCCAATTCCTGCGCGGCTTTCGCCACCCGTTCGCGCGTTTTCAGCGCGATCTGTTCATGCTGCGCCAAGGCGCGGGACACTGTCGCAGGTGACAGGCCCAGATGGCGCGCAAGGTCAGACAGGGTGCGGGTTTTGGTCACGATTCCCTCCATTGCAAATGTGTTAAAGCGCATTAAATTATAATGCAAGCGCTTTAATTAATGTTTTGCGGGCTGCGTGGTTCAGGGCTGTTGGGGGGATCAGTCCATGCTGTCCAGCAGGCTGCGCCCGCGTGCATCCTCGATTTCGATGACCCACAGATCGGGGTCATAGCTGCGCTGGCGCGCAATTGCGTCATCCACCACTGCTTCGGGGCCTTCGGTCAGCACCTGCCAGACGCGCGCACCGCTGTTCAGGTCGAACCCGCGCTGAAAGGCGCGCGCGGTTCCATCCATCAGGGCCAGTTTCACCAGCACCGCGCCCGCCGTATCATCGCCGCGCGCCATCACATAGGCCGGTATGCCGTCAATCTGCAGGCGTCGCAAATAGGCCGACACCCATATGCCGGATGCCAGCCGCGCGCTCATGCGGTTCCGTCGCGGAAATCCAGCCCCATTTCGGAATAACGCGCCGCTTCTTCCAGCCAGTTTTCGCGCACTTTCACTTGCAGGAACAAATGCACGGGACGGCCCAGAAATTCCGTAATCTCGGTTCGGGCGGCTTGTGAAATGGATTTGATGGTTTCGCCCTTGTTGCCCAGCACAATGCCCTTATGCCCGTCGCGGATGACATAGATGATCTGGTCAATGCGCACGGACCCGTCCTTGCGTTCCTGCCACATTTCGGTTTCCACCGTCAGCTGATAGGGCAGTTCCTCATGCAGGCGCAATGTCAGCTTCTCGCGCGTCATTTCGGCGGCGATCATGCGCAAGGGCAGGTCTGCAATCTGGTCTTCGGGGTATAGCCACGGCCCTTCGGGCAGGCTTTGCGCCAGCCAATGGCGCAGATCATCGACCCCGTGCCCGCGTTCGGCGGAGATCATGAAGGTTTTGGCGAAGGGATAGGCCGCGTTCAGCTTTTCGGATAAGGCAAGCAGGGCTTCGGCCTTCACGCGGTCAATCTTGTTGATGGCCAGTGCAACTGTCTGTTTCGGCGAAATGCGGTCCTTCAGGGCATCGATGATGGATTGCGTGCCGTCGGTCAGGCCACGATGCGCTTCCACCAGCAGCACCACCACATCCGCATCCGCGGCCCCGCCCCATGCGGCGGCAACCATCGCGCGGTCCAGCCTGCGGCGCGGACGAAACAGGCCGGGCGTGTCCACAAACACCAGTTGCGCGGCCCCTTCCATGGCGACACCGCGAATGCGGGTGCGGGTGGTTTGCACCTTATGGGTCACAATGCTGACCTTGGCGCCCACCATGCGGTTGGTCAGGGTGGATTTGCCTGCATTGGGTTCGCCGATCAGGGCAATGAAACCGGCGCGGGTCGGGCCTGTTTCGGGGGTTGGGGTGTCGGTCATGTCTGGCCCTCCAGCCGGTCAAGAAGCAGATGCGCGGCTTTTTGTTCTGCCTGCCGTTTGGAACCGGCGCTGGCTTGCGCACGCGCACCGTCAGACAGCTGCACTTCGATGGTAAATACCGGCGCATGGGGCGGGCCGCTGCGGTCGCGTTCAACATAGACCGGCGGGGTCTGCCCGCGTGCCTGCGCCCATTCCTGCAATGCGGTTTTCGCGTCGCGGGCGTCATCCTTGACAGTGGCAATGCGCGCGCCCCAAAGCCGCAGCACCATGTCGCGCGCCGCATCGAAACCGCCATCCAGATAAACGGCGGCAATCACCGCTTCCATCGCATCGGCCAGCAGCGCGTCCTTGCGCCGCCCCCCCGACAGCATTTCCGACCGCCCCAGCTTCAGCACATCGCCCAGATCAATGCTGCGCGCCACCTCGGCGCAGGCTTCCTTGCGCACCAATGCGTTGAAACGCGGGGCAAGCTGGCCTTCGCTGGCGGACGTGTCGGCGCGCAACAAGGCTTCGGCCATCACCAGCCCCAGAACGCGGTCCCCCAGAAATTCCAGCCGCTGGTTGTCGGGGCGTGACGGCGATGAAATGGAAGGATGCGTCAAGGCCCGGCGCAACAGTTCGGGGCGGGCGAAATCATGCCCGATCCGATTTGAAAACACCTGTAATTCCTTGGACAGGGTCACGGAAGCCTCGCGAAAAAGCGGTCACTGCGCCATGTCCAGAAGAAAAACAGCGACCGCCCCTCGGCGGAGAAGACGACATGGCGCGCGCGTCCGATCAAATGATCAAACGGCACCATGCCCACACCGCCCACACTGCGCGGCATGCGGCTGTCCAGCGAATTGTCGCGGTTGTCCCCCATGAAGAAGAAATGCCCTTCGGGCACAGTGAATACAGGCGTGTTATCTGCAGCCCCGCCATCTGTGATGTTCAACACCGGATAGCTGACGCCATTTGGCAGGGTTTCAATCGCGCGTGGTTTCAGGCATTGCCCCCCCTGCCCCACGGGCGCATTCGCGCAGCGCGGAAACTGGCCAGCGCTGCCCTGACGGTCATAGGTTTCGGCAAAATCACCATCAGGGGCTTGCGGCACTTCCTCATCGTTCAGATACAGGACACCATCACGCATCTGCACACGGTCACCGGGCATGCCGATCAGCCGCTTGATGTAATCTGCGCCCGTGCCGGGGTGGCGGAACACGACAATATCGCCGCGCTCGGGATCATTTGCGAACAGACGGCCCGTGATGGGGCATGCCCCGAACGGGCAGGAATAGCGCGAATACCCGTAAGCCATTTTATTGACGAACAAAAAATCCCCGATCAGCAAGGTTTCCTTCATGGACCCTGACGGAATCCAGAAGGGCTGGAAAAACAATGTGCGAAACAGACCCGCAATGACCAAGGCGTAAACGATTGTCTTGATATTTTCCCAAAGGCCGTCTTTCTTGCCGTCACTTGCTGCCATGCGCCCAATCCGCCTGTTGCCGTTGATTTACCGGAGGTGTCGCGCGCTTCATGGGCGGGGGCGGGCATGAAGTCAAGCTGTTGGCACATGACCTGCACATGAAAGTGACGGCAGTTTCGGGGTTTCCAAGCCTGCGGAACCTGCGTATACACAAGACATGTCATTGAACGCACATATTCCGGCAATTGCCGCATCGGCCTTGCAAATGGGCCTGCTTCTTCTTAGGGGCCTCTGAGCGTGTCCTGAACGGGCGCGCCGCTCAGAGGTTGCAAGCGCCCGGAAACCGCATCAGATAAAACCACACTCCGCTTACAGGACTTCCACAATGACGCAAACCACCCCCAAACAGGACCATGTCCTGATATTCGACACCACATTGCGCGATGGCGAACAATCCCCCGGCGCCACCATGAGCCATGCCGAAAAGCTGGAAATCGCCAGTCTTCTGGATGAAATGGGTGTTGATATCATCGAAGCGGGGTTTCCCATCGCATCAGAGGGGGATTTTCAGGCGGTCAGCGAGATTGCGAAGAATTCGCGCAATTCGGTCATTTGTGGCCTGTCGCGTGCCAATTTCAACGATATTGACCGCTGCTGGGAGGCCGTGAAACACGCCGCCCGCCCGCGCATTCACACATTCATCGGCACATCGCCCCTGCACCGCGATATTACCGCGCTGGACCAGGATGCGATGGTTGCGCGCATTCATGACACAGTCAGCCATGCGCGCAACCTGTGTGACAACGTGCAATGGTCCCCCATGGACGCCACGCGCACCGAACATGACTATCTGTGCCGCGTGGTGGAAACCGCCATCAAGGCGGGCGCCACGACAATCAACATCCCCGATACTGTGGGCTACACCTATCCGCGCGAAAGTGCGGACCTGATTGCCATGTTGCTGGAACGGGTGCCCGGCGCCGATGAAATCATCTTCGCCACGCATTGCCATAACGACCTGGGCATGGCGACGGCCAATTCGCTGGCCGCAGTGGAAGCGGGCGCGCGCCAGATCGAATGCACCATCAACGGGCTGGGCGAACGCGCGGGCAATACCGCACTGGAAGAAGTGGTCATGGCGCTGCGCGTGCGCAATGACATCCTGCCCTATCGCACCGGCATTGACACAACCAAAATCATGGGCCTTTCGCGCATGGTTGCGGCCGTGTCGGGCTTTCCGGTGCAGTTCAACAAGGCCGTGGTCGGCAAGAATGCCTTTGCGCATGAATCGGGCATCCATCAGGATGGCATGCTGAAGAATAAAGAAACATTCGAGATTATGCGCCCCGAAGACATCGGGCTGGCGGCCACCAATCTGGTGATGGGCAAGCATTCGGGGCGCGCGGCCTTGCGCGCGAAACTGTCTGAGCTGGGCTATGAATTGGGTGACAATCAGCTGAAGGACGTGTTCGTGCGCTTCAAGGCGCTGGCCGATCGCAAGAAGGAAGTCTATGACGACGACCTGATTGCGCTGATGACCGAAGCCAGCCTGAATGATGAGGACGCCTATCTGCAAGTGCGCAAGCTGCGCGTGATCTGTGGCACAGAAGGGCCGCAGGAAGCGGAATTGACACTTTCCATTGGTGGGGTCGAAAAATTTGTGGATGCCACGGGCGACGGGCCGGTGGATGCCACGTTCAATGCCGTCAAGATGCTGTTCGCCCATGACGCGAAGCTGGAACTGTATCAGGTGCATGCCGTCACCGAAGGGACCGACGCGCAGGCAACGGTCAGCGTGCGTCTGGCGCTGGATGGCGTGGTGTTTTCGGGCCAGTCCTCGGACACTGACACGGTGGTGGCGTCTGCAAAAGCCTATGTTAACGCACTCAACCGCATGGTGGTGCATCGCCACCGGGGCAATCTGTCCGCCCTGATGAGCAGCGCTAGCTGATATTCCCCGGACAGGCCGGGGCGCGGCAGGCGGGGCACATCATGCCCGGCCCGCCGCCGAAATCGCGGCTTTGTGCGGGCGCAGAAGCCATTTCCCGCTTATCTTGCAACTGCCCCCCCTTTACCGCGCGCCCTGCCCCGCCCTATAAGGCACGGGCGGGCTAGGCCTGCGGTTCCCAGCGCCGATTCCAAGTGAAGGACGGAAATATCCACATGCCCTTGTTTCCCAGTCTGTTTTCATCTGACATGGCCATCGATCTTGGCACGGCCAATACGCTGGTCTATGTAAAGGGGCGGGGCATTATTCTGAATGAACCCTCGGTGGTGGCCTATCACACCAAGGACGGGCGCAAGGCCGTTCTGGCGGTGGGAGAGGATGCGAAGCTGATGCTGGGGCGCACGCCTGGTTCGATTGAAGCCATCCGCCCCATGCGCGACGGCGTCATCGCGGATTTCGATGTTGCCGAAGAAATGATCAAGCATTTCATCCGCAAGGTGCATCGCAACACCATGTTCTCGAAGCCCAAAGTGATTGTATGTGTGCCCTATGGCGCAACCCCTGTGGAAAAACGCGCCATCCGTCAGTCGGTTTTGTCCGCAGGCGCGCGGCGCGCAGGGCTGATTTCCGAACCCATCGCCGCCGCAATCGGCGCGGGTATGCCCATCACGGACCCCACAGGCAGCATGGTCGTTGATATTGGCGGCGGCACCACCGAAGTGGCGGTTCTGTCGCTGGGCGATATTGTCTATGCCCGTTCCGTCCGGGTGGGTGGCGACCGTATGGATGAAGCGATTGTCAGCTTCCTGCGCCGCAACCAGAACCTGCTGATTGGCGAGGCCACCGCCGAGAAAATCAAATGCACCATCGGCACGGCCCGCATGCCCGATGACGGGCGCGGCCAGTCGATGATGATACGCGGGCGCGACCTGCTGAACGGTGTGCCCAAGGAAATTGAAATCACACAGGCACAAGTGGCCGAAGCATTGTCCGAAACCGTGACCACCATTTGCGAGGCCGTGATGATTGCGCTGGAAATCACCCCGCCTGATCTGGCCGCCGATATCGTGGACCGTGGCGTTATCCTGACGGGGGGCGGCGCGCTGCTGGGGGAACTGGACCTGGCCTTGCGTGAACAAACCGGCCTGTCAATTTCGGTCGCGGATGAAGCGCTGAACTGCGTGGCCATTGGCACCGGCAAGGCGCTGGAATACGAGAAACAACTGCGTCACGCCATCGATTATGAAAGCTGACGCTGCAACAGGCCGGGTGTGAACTTTGGCATCGGATCGTCAGACAGACCAGGATTATGTTCGACCGGTCAGGCGTATTCTGATCGGGGTCATGGTTGTATTTCTGTCAGCGGTGTTTCTGGTCTGGCGCATCGACAGCCCAAGGGTGGAACAGCTGCGCACCGACCTGATCGACACGATTGTGCCATCGTTTGACTGGGCCATGCGCCCTGTCACCCGGGTGGCGGGTATGCTGGAGAACCTTCAATCCTATGCCCGCATTGTTGAACAAAATCAGGAATTGCGCCGCGAATTGCAGCAAATGCGCGCATGGCGCGAGGCGGCATTGCAACTGGAACAGCGCAACGCGCAGCTTCTGGACCTCAATCAGGTCCGCATCGACCCGCAATTAACCCATGTGACCGGCGTTGTCATGGCCGATGGCGGGTCGCCCTTTCGCCGTTCGGTTTTGCTGAATGTGGGCGCGCGCGACGGGGTGCAGGATGGCTGGGCGGTCATGGATGGTCTGGGGCTTGCGGGCCGCATTGCAGGGGTTGGCAACCGGACATCGCGGGTTGTGCTGTTGACCGATACAGCCAGTTCCGTTCCCGTGCTTATCCAGCCGTCGGGACAGCGGGCCATGCTGTCGGGGGACAATTCTGTGTTTCCGCTTCTGGAATTCATTG
This sequence comes from Roseinatronobacter sp. NSM, assembly GCF_052379845.1. NCBI lineage: Bacteria > Pseudomonadati > Pseudomonadota > Alphaproteobacteria > Rhodobacterales > Paracoccaceae > Roseinatronobacter > Roseinatronobacter sp. NSM. The sequence goes on from NZ_JBQTCF010000014.1 coordinate 26,949, forward strand.
AAACCCCGGATGAATTGCGCCCCGGTGACCGGGTCATAAGTTCCGATGACGGCGGTGTGTTTCCCGCCGGTCTGCTGATCGGCGAAGTTGTGCAAACCCGCGACCGGCGCTTGCGCGTGCGCCTTGCGGCTGATTTTGGACGGCTGGAATTCCTGCGCGTCATGCGCTCGCGTCCGGTCGAACAGATTTTGCACACTGGCTCCTTGATCGTTCCTGATCCGCAGCGCCTGCCTGACCTGCCTGATGGCGTGATCGCGCCTGCCGGTCCGGGCGCAGAAAGCCCTGTGGATGAGTAAGCACCGCCCCGCCGGAAAAGCGCTGTATGTGGTGCTGTTTCTGTCGCTGGCGGCATTGGTCACATTCTTGCGCCTGCTGCCGATGCATGATTACGGCGCGTTGCCGTCTGTGCCCACCGACGGGGGGGGCTTGGCCAATGGTCGTGACTGGCCCCTGCCCGACTTTTTGCTATGCCTGACATTGGCATGGGTTGTGCGCCGCCCGGACCTGTTGCCTGCACCTGTCATTGCGGCATATTTTCTGTTCGAGGATTTGCTGCTGCTGCGCCCGCCCGGCCTGTGGGCGCTGGTTGTTTTGGTGGCTACGGAATTTCTGCGCACGCGCACAGCGTCCCTGCGCGGATTCGGCTTCTGGCTGGAATATGCGTTGGTTTGCGGGTTGATGCTGGCCATGTTTCTGGCCAATCGCGCCGTGATCGCAATTGTGATGATGCCACAAGCCCCGCTTGACTTGAGCTTTGCGCAGTTTCTGGGCACAGTCCTTCTATATCCCGCTGTGGTGGCGCTGTCGCATTATGTGTTCAAGCTGCGCAAACCCGCCACGGGTGAAGTTGATGTTCTGGGACAGAAATTGTGAAACGCACAGACCGCGACAAGGAACTCAGTCAGGCCACAATCACCCGCCGCGGCCTGATCATTGGCGGCGCGCAGCTTGCTTTTGCCGGCGCGCTGGTGTGGCGGCTGCGCGATATGCAGTTGATGCATTCCGAACAATTCCATCTGCTGGCCGAAGAAAACCGCATCAACCTGCGGCTGTTGCCGCCCACGCGCGGGTTGATCTTTGACCGCAACGGGGTGCTGCTGGCGGGCAATGAACAAAATTACCGTGTGGTCATAAAACGCGATGATGCGGGCGATATTGATCTGGTTCTTGACCGCCTGTCGCAGCTTATCGCCTTGACCGAAGATGATCTGGACCGCGCGCGGCGTGATTTGCTGCGCAACCGGCCCTTCGTGCCTGTGACGGTGGCCGAACGCCTGAGCTGGGAAGAGATAAGCCGCATTGCTGCAAATGCGCCAGCCCTGCCGGGGGTAACGCCTGAAATGGGGTTGTCACGCGCCTATCCGCTGCGCGAGGATATGGCCCATGTGGTGGGCTATGTCGGCCCCGTGTCCGAACGCGATCTGGAAGCGCTGGAAGCCCCTGATCCGGTGCTGATGATCCCGCGCTTCCAGATTGGCAAAAGCGGGGTGGAACGTGCGATGGAAGATCGCTTGCGCGGCACGGCCGGGTCCCAACGCGTGGAGGTGAACGCCGTAGGCCGTGTCATGCGCGAACTCGACCGCGCCGAGGGGCAACCGGGCAGCAACCTTCATATGACGATTGACGCGCGTTTGCAAAACTACGCCCTGGAACGCATGCGCGGCCAAAGTGGCGCGGCGGTTGTGCTGGACACGGCCACAGGCGATATTCTGGCGCTTGCCTCGGCGCCCAGTTTTGACGCCAACCTGTTCGTGCGCGGGATTTCCAGCACGGATTTCAACGCGCTTTTGGACAATGACTACCGCCCCTTGCTGAACAAGACCGTGCAAGGCATGTATCCGCCCGGATCGACCTTCAAGATGGTGACGGCCCTTGCCGCGCTGGAGGCAGGTGAAACGGATGGCGAGGAACGCGTGTTCTGTCCCGGTCACATGGATGTGTCGGGCAACCGCTTTCATTGCTGGCGGCGCGGCGGTCATGGGCGCGTGGGCCTTGTGTCCGCGCTTTCGGAAAGTTGCGATGTCTATTTCTATGAAATGGCGCAGCGCTGCGGCATAGACAGGATCAATGCCATGTCCGAACGTCTGGGCCTTGGTATCCGCTATGATTTGCCCATTCCGTCAATGGCGGGCGGCTTGAACCCGACACGGGACTGGAAACGGCGCAACCGTAACGCGGAATGGCTGGTGGGGGATACGGTCAATGCATCCATCGGTCAGGGGTTTGTATTGTCGACGCCCCTGCAACTGGCCGTGATGACAGCACGGCTGGCCACCAACACAGCCGTTCTGCCCCGCCTGCTGCGTGACCCGCTGGCACAGGCCACACCGCAGGCCGCATCGCTGGACCTGCGCCCCGAATGGCTGCGCATGATCCGCCGGGGCATGGTGGATACCGTCAACCACGCTCGCGGCACGGCTTATTCATCGCGCGTGGTGGCAGAAGGTCAGGAAATGGCAGGCAAAACCGGCACCAGTCAGGTGTTTTCCATCACCCGGGCCGAACGCGATGCGGGCCTCCGCCAGCAAAGCGACCTGCCATGGAACAGGCGCAACCATGCGCTGTTTGTCAATTACGCCCCCATTGACGCACCGCGCATTGCAGTGTCGGTTGTCATTGAACATGGGGGCGGCGGGTCTTCGGCGGCGGCCCCCATAGGGCGCGACATCACGCTTGCCGCCCTGAATGATGGTATCCCGCCGCTTTCGGCCTATCCGGCCCCGCAACGCAACCGCATTCGCGCAGAACAGCTGGAATTGGAAGACCGCCTGCGCGACCCGCAGCTTTTGCGGATAAGCCGCGCATGAGTTACCTTGAATACAACACCAAACGCATGCCTTCGGGACTGTCAAAAGTGCTGTATGTCAACTGGCCGCTGGTGGTGCTGCTGGTTGCTGTGGCGTGCTACGGATTCATCATGTTGTATTCCGTTGCAGGGGGCAACACGCGGCCATGGATGGAGCTGCAATTGCGCCGTTTCGGGGCCGGGCTGGTGCTGATGATGACGATTGCGTTTGTCCCGCTGTGGTTCTGGCGGTCGATTGCCGGTATTGCCTATGGCCTGTCCATCCTGCTGTTGCTGGGGGTGGAATTTTTCGGAACAATCGGGATGGGGGCCAAGCGCTGGCTTGTTGTCGGGCCTGTGCGGTTGCAACCCTCGGAATTGGCCAAAATCACCACCATTCTGGCACTGGCGGCATATTATGACTGGCTGAGCATCAAGAAAACATCCCATCCGCTTTGGGTGGGTGTAGGGATTGCGATTGCGGCGGTGCCCGCGTTTTTGGTCCTGCGGCAACCGGATCTGGGCACAGCGTTGTTGCTGACAGTGGGGGGCGGTGTGGTGATTTTTGCCGCGGGCGTGCATTGGGCCTATTTCGCGGCGCTGATCGGCAGTATGGGCGCGGGGATTACCGCTGTCATGTCCTCTCGCGGGACGGAGTGGCAAATTCTGAAGGATTATCAGTATCGGCGCATCGATTCCTTCCTTGATCCGTCGCTTGATCCTTTGGGCGCGGGCTATCACATCAACCAGTCGATGATTGCGCTGGGGTCTGGCGGCTGGTCGGGGCGCGGGTTCATGGAAGGAACACAGGCGCGGCTGAACTTCCTGCCCGAGAAACACACTGATTTCATTTTCACCACATTGGCGGAAGAATTCGGGTTTGTCGGCGCTGTGTCGCTGCTGGTGCTGTATCTGATGATCATCGGGTTTTGCCTGTTGACAGCGTTTCGCACATCCAGCCGGTTCGGGGCGCTGCTGGTCGTGGGTGTTGTGGGCACGTTCTTTCTGTATTTTGCCGTGAATATGGCCATGGTCATGGGGCTTGCGCCCGTGGTGGGTGTGCCCTTGCCGCTGGTGTCCTATGGGGGGTCGGCGATGATAGTTCTGATGGTGGGCTTCGGGCTTGTGCAATCGGCACATATTCACAGACCAAGGTTACCCTCATGACGCTGACAGTTCTATTCGCCGCAGGGAAGCAGTTGTTCAACAGCTATCAGGCACCGCTGGAACAAGCATTCCATATGCATGGGTTAAAGGTGCATCTGCTGATGGATGCGCCGCCTGAACAGGTGGATTACATCATCTATGCCCCGTCCAGCGCGTTGCAGGATTTCACGCCCTATACTGCGTGCAAGGCGGTTTTGAACCTGTGGGCGGGGGTTGAGAAAATTGTCGGCAACCCTACGCTGACCCAACCACTATGCCGCATGGTGGACCCTGCCCTGACCCAAGGGATGGTCGAATATGTCTGCGGGCATGTGCTGCGCTACCATCTGGGAATGGATGCGCATATCCACGCCCGCCCCGGTGACTGGCAACCTGTGGAACCGCCGCTTGCGCAAGAACGCAGCATCGGCATTCTGGGCTTGGGCGCATTGGGGCTGGCGGTGGCGCAGGCGCTGGGCCGTTTCGGGTTTGAGCTTCACGGCTGGGCGCGCAGTCCCAAATCCGTTCCCGGGATCACCTGCCATCATGGGCCGAAGGGGCTGGAAACCTGCCTGTCGCGCGCACAGGTTCTGGTCACGCTGTTGCCACTGACACAGGACACGGAAAACCTGCTGGATGCGCGCGCATTGCAGCGTCTGCCCAAAGGGGCCGCACTTATCAATCCCGGCCGCGGTGGGCTTGTGGATGACAGCGCGCTGATTGCCGCGCTGGACAGCGGGCAATTGGGCCATGCCACACTGGATGTGTTCCGCACTGAACCCTTGCCCGCAGATCATCCTTTCTGGGCGCATCCGCGCGTGACTGTGACACCCCATATAGCCGCCACAACGCGCCCGAACACGGCCGCGCAGGTGATTGCGGAAAATATTGCGCGCGGCGAGCACGGCCAGCCGCTGCTGCATCTTGTGGACCGCCCGCGCGGATACTGAGAGGCCGCGATATTCATCCTTCCGAAAGGGTCCTGTGGCATTGTCCAGACGTAGCCTTCAGGCTGGGTTTCGCGCGGGGTCGCAATGTCGCAAATTACGCAAGGGGCCCCCAACGGCCCCATACAGGCCTGTGCATGTCCTGAACATGCCCCCATTCCGGCATGGATCACGCTGCCCGTCGGGGTGGTGCTGACCTTGGCTGTATTGATGCTGGCCAGTGCCCATCTGGACCATTGCGCGCGCAACCCGTTATTTTGCGCAGCGCCCATTGCACTACCTGTTGAGGATGCGCCCGCAATACCCGCAATACCCGCGCGCCCGGTGCTGGGCCACGCGTTCAGCGCGTTGCCACTGTCGCTTGGGGCTGGCGGGGACGCGCCGCGCTACACGCTGCCGCCGGGCGCCAACATGCTGGATGTCGCCACCCATCCCGGCGCGATTGCGCTGGACAAGATCAATCTGATTGCCATCGTGCAACAGGGCGACACGCGGCAGGCGCTGGTCCGTCTGGAAAACGGAACAATCCTGCGCTTGCGGCAGGGCGACAGGCTGGAGGGGGGCACCGTGGCCGCGATTGCCGATAACGCCATCTACCTGCTGCAACCCGACATGACCCCGCGCGCGCTGGTTCTTGGCGGCTGAGGGGGCTTGCATCCGCGCGGTGACCGCGCGACAAACTGCTGACGCAAATTGCAACGCCGGACCCCGCCATGACCCGACCAACCCCAGCCGAGACTTTTGAAATTGCCGTCATCGGGGCGGGCATAGTGGGGCTGTCCATCGCCCTGCGGCTGGCAGATCAGGGCCATCAGGTCACGGTGATTGCGCCGCCTGACGACGAAAGCGGCGCATCCTATGGCAATGCGGGCGTTATTGCCGATTACGCGGTCATGCCCGTGGGCACCCCCGATGTGTTGCGCAACCTGCCCGCCTTGCTGTTTGACCGCGACAGCCCTTTGGCCATCCGCAAGGCATCGATTCTGACACTTGCACCATGGTTACTGCGGTTTGCGCGCGAATGCCTGCCTGCGCGCATGCGTGCCAATGCGCAGGCCATCGCGGCCCTGCTGGCCCCCACGCCGGCCGCATGGCGGACACTGGCGCATCATATCGGGGGCGCGCATCTGCTCAAGCCGCAGGGATCGCTCTATCTGTTTGAAACACAAAAGGACCAGCGCGGCGCGGATTTTGCCCTGCAGCGCAGCCTTGGGGTAACTGTGGACTGCCTCTCTCGTGCGGAACTGGGCCAGTTGGAACCGGGCCTGCCTGCGCATGTGGGGCACGGGGCCGCGTTTTTTCCCAACACCGTCACCCTGCATGACCCGCGCGCCATGTTGCAGCTGTTGCGCGCCGCTGTGGACGCGGCTGGCGTGCAGCATATTGAGGCGCGCGTCACCGGGCTTGCGCGCGATGCGCAAGGGCATGTCACGTTGACCGGCGCGCAGACCAGATGGCACGCGCGCAAGGTGGTGCTGGCCGCGGGCGCATGGTCGCGCAATCTGGCGCGTCAGGCGGGGGACAAGGTGCCGCTGGACACGGAACGCGGCTATCATCTGGAATATGACATGGCCGCCCTGCCCCTGACCCGCCAGATGACGCCGGTTTCGCGCGGGTTCTATTTCTGCCCCATGGCGGGGCGGTTGCGGGTTGCGGGCACTGTGGAACTGGGCGGGCTGAACGCGCCTGCCGCGCCCAACAGATGGGCCGTGCTGGAGCGCGGCGCGCGTGCCATCTTCCCCGACCTGCCCGCCCCCGACCGCCATTGGCAGGGTTGCCGCCCGTCCCTGCCGGATTCGCGGCCTGTCATCGGCGCATCGCAGCGGGGGGCGGATGTCATCCATGCCTATGGGCATGGCCATCTGGGGCTGACACTTGCACCGGTTACAGCGCAGATCGTGGCGGACCTGATTGCCGCACGCCCCCCCGCGCTGGATATCGCACCCTACCGGCCCGGCCGTTTCTGAAGCACTGTTGCCACCAGCGTAAGCAGCGCAAATATCAGCGCGGTCACCACCACGATGGACGGGCCGGACGGGGTGTCGTGCCACAGCGACAATTGCAACCCGCCCCAGACCGCCGCCCCCCCTATGGCCACCGCGCACAGCGCCATCATTTCAGGGGTGCGCGCAAGGTTGCGCGCAGCGGCGGCAGGAACAATCAGCATGGCGGCAATCAACAAGGCCCCCACGATTTTCAGCGCCACAGCCACCACCACGGCCAGCGACAGCGTAAGCACCATGCGTTCGCGCGCAGGGCTAAGGCCAGAGGCATGGGCGAGATCCTCGTTCAGGGTGGCTGTCAGAAGCGCGGACCAGCGCCACAGGATCAACCCCAGAACCAGCGCGGACCCGGCCAGAATGATGGTCAGGTCCATGCGCGACACCGCCAGAATGTCGCCAAACAAATACGCCGTCAGGTCCACCCGCACCGCAGGCAGGAACGACACCGCCACCAGCCCGAAGGCCAGCGCCGAATGCGCCAGCACCCCCAGCGTGGTGTCCATGGCCCAGCCCCGCCCCGCCATGACCGACACAACCATCGCCATCAGCAGCGCCACCACCAAGGTGCCTGCAAAAATGCTGATCTGAAACCCCAGCGCCAGCGCCACCCCCAGAATGGCCGCATGCGATGTGGCATCGCCGAAATAGGCCATGCGCCGCCAGACAACAAAACACCCCAGCGGGCCTGTGGCCAGCGCCACCGCCAACCCCGCCAGTAGCGCACGCATCATGAAATCATCCAGCATGGGACGCATCTTTCTTCTGGTCGTGGTGAGGGTTGTCATGGTGGTCATGGTCGTGGTCGTGCTGATGCTGGAACAAGGCCAGCGCCCCCCCTGTGCCCATGCCAAACAGGGCGCGATATTCAGGCGCGGCGCGCACCACATTGGGGGTGCCTTCGCAGCAGATATGCCCGTTGATGCACACCACGCGGTCAGATGCACTCATGACGACATGCAGATCATGGCTGACCGACAACACAGCGCAGCCCATATCCCGGCGCACATCATCGATCAGGCGGTAAAAACTGGCAACACCGGGTTGGTCCAACCCGGCAGTGGGTTCATCCAGCATCAGAATATCAGGGGTCATCAGCAGCGCGCGCGCCAGCAACACGCGCTGGAACTGTCCGCCTGACAGCGTGGACATGTTCTGCCCCGCCACATCCGGCACACCGACACGGTCCAGAACCGCGGCCATGTCCGCCGCGCTGCGCCGTTTGGGCAGCGACAGGAACCGGCGCACTGGCAGCGGCAGGCCGGGGTCAATATGCAGCTGCTGCGGAACATAGCCCACCTGCAACCCGGCCTTGCGGCTGACAGTCCCGCGACTGGGCGCAACCACCCCCAGAAGCGCGCGCAACATCGTCGTTTTGCCCGACCCGTTCGGCCCCACAATTGTGACGATTTCACCGCGATTGATACTGAAATCAATGTCGAACAGCACACGCCGCCCGCCATAATGAACGCACATGCCCTGCGCCTGTATCAATGTCACGAAAGGTCCCCTTGCTGCGTCGGGGTGCCCTGCCGGCAGTCACGGCATTGGCCGACAGCTTCGATTGTCGCGCGCGACAGGTCAAACCCCATATCGCGCGCAGCCTTGCCAAGGGCGGCCCCGACTGCATCGCTTGGCGCTTCGGTCACGCTGTCGCAGGTTTCGCAAATCAGGAACGCTGCGCGGTGGTCATGTCCGGGATGGGCGCAGGCCGTGAAGGCGTTCAACCGCCGGATGCGGTGCGCCAACCCGTGATCCACAAGAAAATTCAGCGCCCTGTAGGCCACCGGTGGCTGTGCACCGAACCCGTCAGCGGCCAGTTTTTCCAGCACATCATAGGCGCCAAGCGCGCCATGCGCCTGCAGCAGAATTTCCAGCGTGCGCCTGCGCACTGGTGTCAGGCGCAGGCCATGCGCCTTCACGCGCGATTCCGCTTGCGCCAGAATCGCCTGTGCCGGGGCATGCCCGCTATGGTCGGGGCAACAAAAAGACCGGGTTTCGCTGCTGTTTGTCATGCGATGCGCCTTGACTGTTATGATATAACATAAGATATGTGTTGAAATACTATAACACAAGGAGTTCAGGATGCGCCACTCTCTCGCATTGGCCTGCGCCATGATGGCAACACCCCTCGCTGCGCATGATTTGAAGATTGTCACGGATTTTGCGGTCACGCATTCGCTGGTGTCGATGGTGCTGGGCGATCACGGCAGCGCGGATGTGTTGCTGGACCGCGGCGGTGACGCGCATTCCTTTCAATTGCGTCCTTCGCAAGCGCGCGCCTTGGCAGATGCCGATCTGGTTTTCTGGGTTGGCGAGGAACTGACCCCTTGGTTGGCCCGCGCGCTTGCAGGCACACAAACTGGCGCGGAAGTGGTGACATTGCTTTCGGCTGATGGGCTGACAGTGCAGGATTTCGCACATGGCCATTCGCATGACGATCATGGGCACGACCATGGGCACGACCACGCCCACGACCATGACGACCACGCGCATGATGACCACGCCCACGACCACGACGACCATGCACATGACGACCACGGCCACGCGCATGACGACCACGGCCACGACGACCACGCGCATGATGACCATGGGCACGACCATGACCACGCGCATGATGATCACGGACATGACCATGACCACGCGCATGATGATCACGGACATGACCATGACCACGCCCATGTTGGCACCGATCCGCATGCGTGGATGAACACAGGCAATGTTGAAATATGGCTGGATATCATCGCCGCTGAACTGGCCGAACATGACCCCGAACATGCGCAAACCTATCTGGCCAATGCCCAAAGCGCAAAAGCCGAAATTACCAGTCTTGCCAATGAAGTATCGGATATCCTTGAACCTGTCGGCACTGCCCCGCTGGTTATGTTCCATGACGCATATGGCTATCTGGCCGCGCAGTTTGGGCTGAATGTCGCAGGCACCATCGCGCTGGGGGATGCCGCAGCCCCCGGTGCGCAGCGCCTGAGCGAGTTGCGCGCCTATCTGCAAGGTGAAGGCGCCGTCTGCGTCTTTGCGGAAGTGAACCATTCCTCGCGCTATATCGATATTGTGGTGGAAGGCACACAAACCCGTGTTGGTGCGGAACTGGACCCTGCGGGCGTGACGCTGGACCCCGGTGCAGGGCTGTATCCCGCACTGATGCGCAGTCTGGCGCAAACGATTGCGGATTGTGTGACCGGCAGCTAGCGATGCCCCGCCCCCGCGCGGCGACCATTTGACTGGACGTCGCGCGGGGGAATGTTTAGGTCTGGTGTCAGGCAACAGGACCATGCGACATGACCGAAAAAACCGCCCTGACCCTTTATCTGGCCGCCCCGCGCGGCTTTTGCGCAGGCGTGGACCGCGCAATCAAAATTGTGGAACTGGCGTTGGAAAAATACGGCGCGCCCGTCTATGTGCGCCATGAGATTGTGCATAACAAATATGTGGTGGACGGGTTGCGCGCCAAAGGCGCGGTTTTCGTCGAGGAGCTGGCAGATTGCCCCACTGACCGGCCGGTGATCTTTTCGGCGCATGGGGTGCCAAAATCCGTCCCCGAAGAAGCGCAGGCCCGCCAGATGCTGTATCTGGACGCAACCTGCCCGCTGGTCAGCAAAGTGCATATCGAAGCCGAACGCCACCACGCAAACGGGTTGCAAATGGTCATGATCGGCCATCAGGGCCACCCCGAAACCATTGGCACCATGGGCCAGTTGCCCGAAGGCGAAGTGCTGCTTGTCGAAACCGCCAAGGACGTGGCCCAATTGCAGGTGCGCGACGCGCAGAAGCTGGCCTTCATCACGCAAACCACGCTGTCGGTCGATGATACCGCGGAAATTGTGGCGGCATTGCAGGCGCGCTTCCCCGCCATCATTGGCCCGCACAAGGAAGATATCTGTTATGCGACCACGAACCGGCAAGAAGCTGTCAAGGCGATTGCCGGAAAGATTGATGCGCTTTTGGTGATTGGTGCGCCCAATTCGTCCAATTCGCAGCGCCTTGTCGAAGTGGGCCGCGCCAAGGGCTGCGCCTATGCGCAACTGGTGCAGCGCGCACATGACATTGACTGGCGCGCGCTGGCAGGGATTGGCGCGATTGGCATTACCGCTGGCGCTTCAGCCCCCGAAGCGCTGGTCAATGAAGTTATCGACGCCTTTGCCGCGCGGTTTGATGTAACGGTTGAACTGGTTGAAACTGCGAAAGAACGCGTAGAATTCAAAGTGCCGCGCGCATTGCGCGAAACAGCATGACGCGGGTGCCCCGTGCTGCGCTGTATCTTGGGCTTGCGGGGCTGGTGCCCTTCATCTGGGGTGTGGCAACGCTGATGCTGCCCCCCTTGGCGGAGGCAACTCGCGCCCTGATCGGTGCGCGCTTTGTCGGGCATGGGGTTCTGATAAACTATGGCGTGGTCATATTATGCTTCATGTCTGGCGTGCTTTGGGGGTTCGTCGCGCGCGGGCGTCCCAACAGTTGGGCGGGCTACGCGCTGTCGGTCGGCCCGGCACTTTGGGCATTCTTTTTCGTCGGGGGCAGTGTCACGCAATCGCTGAACGCACTTCTTACGGGGTTCGTGGTTCTGCTGGTCATCGATTTTCAGTTCAGCCTTTGGGGGCTGACACCGCGCTGGTGGATGACGCTGCGGGTGATGCTGACGACCGGCGTTGTGGCCTGTCTGGCCTTGGGCCTGTGGTTGGGCTAGGGTGCCGCACCAGCACCGTTTTCAGGAATTTGTGCCTATGATCCTTTATTCCATGCCCTCATCCGGCAACAGCTACAAGGTGCGTCTGCTGCTGGCCCTGTTAGGGCGGCGGGATGTGAGCCTGATCAATGTAGAAGCCCAATCCGACGCATTGACGCGCGCCCGACAAGACCACCGCCTGCCCTTTGGCAAGGCCCCCGCGCTGATGCTGGAGGATGGAACACTTTTGCCCGAATCCAACGCAATCCTGTGCTATCTGGGTGAAGGCAGCCAGTTTGTTCCCGCAGATCCCGTCGAACGCGCGCAAATGCTGGGCTGGATGTTCTGGGAACAAAACCAGCATGAAGGCGTCATTGCCGTGCGCGCGGCCTTGCGAACATACCCGCACCGGCGCGCACAGGCCACGCCCGACCACATGGCCGATCTTCTGGCGCGCGGCCATGACCTGCTGAAGGTCATGGAAACCCATCTGCTGCAGCACGACTGGCTGACAGGCACCGGCCCCACCTTGGCCGATATCTGCCTTTTCGCCTATACCCACAGCGCGGGCGACCGCGGCGGTTTCGACATGACGCGGTTTCCCGGCATTCGCGCATGGATTGACCGCATTGTGCGGCTTGACGGGTTCGAGGGGCTTGAAGGGTCGCGGGGGCAGTCATGACCACGCTTGTTGCCTATACGGACGGGGCGTGTTCCGGCAATCCCGGCCCGGGCGGTTGGGGGGTGTTGCTGCGCGCCTATCAAGGGGAAAAAATCCTGAAGGAACGCGAACTTTCAGGCGGTGAAGGGAACACAACCAATAACCGCATGGAACTGATGGCCGCAATCTCAGCCTTGGAAGTGTTGGAACGCCCCAGCACAGTCACCATCGTGACCGACAGCGCCTATGTCAAAAACGGCGTAACAACCTGGATTCATGGTTGGAAGCGCAATGGCTGGCGCACCGCTGACCGCAAACCTGTCAAGAATGCCGATTTATGGCAGCGTCTGGACGCGGCCCAGCACCGCCACACAGTGACATGGACCTGGGTCAAAGGGCATGCGGGCCATCCCGAAAACGAACGCGCCGATGAATTGGCCCGCGCGGGCATGGCGCCTTTCAAACCAACAAAAGCTACCTCATGACATTGATACAAGGGCTTGATTATACATCCGTATTCATATTCGGCCTGACCGGCGCACTGGCCGCCAGCCGCGCCCAGCTGGATATTGTGGGGTTCCTGTTTCTGGCCTGTCTGACGGCGGTGGGTGGCGGCACGCTGCGCGATGTGCTGCTAAACCGCGACCAGGTGTTCTGGATTGCCGACCCCGGAATGATCATGTCGGCCTGCGCTGCCGCCATTTTGGTATTTCTGACGGCCCATCTGCTGGAGTCGCGGCTGCGCACACTTGAATGGCTGGATGCGCTGGCGCTGGGTGTTGCGGTTCCTGCCGGTGTGGGCGTGGCCATGGGCATGGGGCAATCCTGGCCGATTGTGCTGATCATGGGGGTTGCCACGGGCACATTCGGCGGTTTGATGCGCGATGTGGTGTGTAATGAACTGCCGCTGGTGCTGAAGAAAGGCGAACTTTACGCCAGCGCCGCGCTTGTCGGGGCCTGCGCGGCATTGCTGGTGGCACAGTTCACCACTGAAAACATGGTCATTCTGCTGGCTTGCGGGATGACAACCATCGCCCTGCGCGCGGGCTCAATTCGCTTTGGCTGGTGCCTGCCTGTCTATAAAAGCCGCCCCCCGCGCCAGTAGGTCCAACCGTTGCTTCATCTTGCCAAAAATACTCAGCTTGAAGTGGGCTTCCCAGACATCTGATTATATTAATTTTTTCGCAAACACGTCCCGCGATCCGGCGGTTCCGCTTATATACACGCAAACTCAGCGCCCCTGAAACCGCTGCCATATCCACAACAGTGCCAGCGACCCCAGCAGCGCCAGAACAAACCCGCCGACCCAGCCAGCCGAACTTGCCAGAAAACGAAAGCCCAGTCCGCCGACAACTGCGCCAAGAACACCAATGACCATGGCCGTGGGCAAATCCGTGTTCATGCGCATCAATCGCGTGGCCAGCACCCCTGCCAGCGCCCCCAGAACAATCAGCGCGACAACGGGCATGTCAGGCGCCCTGTCCGGTGGCAAGTTGGGCAGCAATTTCAGCGCGCGACTGGCGGCCGCGTTCGGTGGCGGATTTCAGCTGTCCGCAGGCGGCCATGATATCCTCGCCGCGGGGGGTGCGAATGGGGCTGGCATAGCCCGCCTTGTGGACGATGTCGGAAAACGCCTCGATGCGCGCCCAGTCACTGCGTTGATAGGGGGCACCGGGCCATTCATTGAACGGGATCAGGTTGATCTTGGCAGGAATACCCGCGATCAGTTTGACCAGACGCCGCGCATCGGCATCCGAATCATTCACATCCTTCAACATGACATATTCAAATGTAATGCGTTCGGAATTGGACAGGCGCGGGTATTCGCGCAAAGCGTCCAATAATGTCTTGATATTCCAGCGTTTGTTTATGGGCACCAGTTTGTCGCGCACCTCATCTGTGGTGGCATGGAAACTGATTGCCAGCAAACAGCCGATTTCCTGCGCCGTGCGCGCAATTTCGGGCACAACGCCGGATGTGGACAAGGTGATGCGCCTGCGCGAGATCGACAGACCTTCGCCATCCATGACAATTTTCATGCCGTCGCGGACATTGTCGAAATTATAAAGCGGCTCTCCCATGCCCATAAGAACCACATTGCTGACAAGGCGCGTTTCATCCTTCGGCGCGCCGGGTTCGGGCCATTCCCCCAGATCATCACGCGCGACCAGAACCTGGCCCACAATTTCCGCAGCCGTCAGGTTGCGCACCAGTTTCTGGGTGCCGGTATGGCAGAAGGAACATGTCAGCGTGCAGCCAACTTGCGAAGAAATACAAAGGGTTCCACGGCTTTCTTCAGGTATGTAAACCGCTTCCACCTCGTGCCCGCCAGCGATACGCAGCAAATATTTGCGCGTGCCGTCATCGGATATCTGGCGCGTTACAATTTCGGGGCGCGTGATTTCAAAATGCTCGGCCAGTTGCGCGCGATAGGCTTTGGCCAGATTGGTCATCACAGCGAAATCCTGCACGCCCCAATGATAGATCCATTGCCATATCTGCCCCACACGCATTTTCGCCTGCCGTTCGGGCGTGCCAGTGGCCACCAATGCATCGGCCATTTGCGCACGCGTCATGCCCACAAGGTTGCGCTTCCCCCCTTCGGGCAGGCGGCGTGGAAGTGTCATGACATCCTGCGTGATCGGGGCTGTGATGGCCATTTGCGGTATCCTTGGAAACAAGCTTTGGTCACATATAACAAGACCGCCCGGAATTTACAGCCCGGGCGGTCACATTCGGGTAAAATGCGGGATCACTCAGCGCATTGACGCTGCGCTTCTTCGGTTGCGGCGGTGAAGCCGAACAGCGAAAATGTGTCGCGCGTGTTGGTCCCGCGCGACGAACGCGCCCGCACCACAGCGTCTGTGCCCGCGCGCATGGCCGCGAAAATGCGCTGGTCTTCTTCCGGTGACCCGGCCCAGGCCCATTCCCCTTCTACGAAAAGCTGGAATTCATTGGTGCCGATCGTCACATCAACAGTTGAATCCGGCGCGAACGGGTAGCCCCCGGTAAAGGACACCTGCGGGGTGCCGCTGCCCCCACGATAGGTTGCAAACAGCAATATATCACCGCGCCGCACCTCGACGGGTTGGCCGCCGCGGGTGTTCAGGGTTTCGCGCGGGGCGGACACGGCCCAGCACTCCTTTGGTTCTTCTTCCACGAACACGCTCCAGGCCGTATCAGCGGCAACGCGGTTGGTGGATTCCTGCGCGAATGCGTTATTCGCGAACCCGCCCGCACACATCATCGCCACACATGCGAGTGTCGTTCCGTTCAGCCGTATCGACGCCATCTGCTTTCTTGCCTCCACTTGGTCCGGGCTTTAGACTGGTATTTGCGCGTCGCGGGTGCGCAAGGCCCTAGCGCCTTTTATCGCCAAGGGTCAGGAATTTCAAAGCCCTCATCGTAAAAAATCGCGCAGGCGTGAATGCGTTTTGCGTCCGAATCATGGAATTGAGCGACAAAATGCCGAAATCCAACAAGATACATGACAATGCAGTGCCGCTGATCGAACTTTGGCGCGGGGATCTGCTGGAAAGCGTGCATCTTGGGCATGCTGTCGTGATGCGCGCCAGTGGCGAGATTGTCGAAAGCTGGGGCCAGCCTGATGTGCTGATCTATCCAAGGTCCAGTTGCAAAATGGTGCAGGCCCTGCCGCTTCTGGAAACCGGGGCCGGGCGCGACCTGACCGCGGCGCAACTGGCGCTGTGCTGCGCGTCACATCAAGGGGCGAGGATCCATGTTCAAGGTGTGGCGCGCTGGTTGTCCGATCTGGGGCTTTCGGAACCTGACCTGCGCTGCGGCATCCAACAAGCCGAAGATATTGAAGAACGCAACCGCCTGATTGTCGCGCAGGAAAGCGCCTGCCAGATGCACAATAACTGTTCGGGCAAGCATGCGGGGTTTCTGACACTGAACCGCCATCTGGGCGGGCATAGCGAATATGTGGACATGGACCACCCTGTGCAACGCGCCGTGCGGCAGGCATTTGAGGAGGTGACTGGCATGACCTCGCCGCACTATGGCATAGACGGGTGTTCTGCCCCGAATTTCGCCACCAGCCTGCAAGGGCTGGCGCTGGCCATGGCGCGATTTGCGGGCGCGTCCGACAGTGGCGACGCGCGTGCCCGCGCCATGGTTGCGCTGCGCAACGCCATGATGGCACACCCTGACCTTGTGGCAGGCGAAACGCGTGCCTGCACCGAATTGATGCGCGCCATGGGCGGCAAGGGCGCTGTCAAAACCGGGGCCGAGGCCGTTTTCGTGGCCATCCTGCCCGAAGCGGGGCTGGGCATCGCGTTGAAAATTGTTGATGGCGGAACGCGCGCGGCAGAAGCTGCCATAACTGCGCTGTTGCTGCGCTACGGGGTGCTGGATCGCGGCCATCCGGTGGTCGCGCGCTACCTTGGCGACATGCGCAACCGGCGGGAACTGGTGGTGGGGCAGACGCGCTGCGCACCCGGTTTTTGCGCACATCCGCTCGGATGACCCGTCAATTGCGCTGCAGCGCGGCACAACGCTTTGCGCAGGTGTTGTAAATGCGCTATCCCACGTGGCAGACATTTCATGAAAAGGACCAGCACAGGATGTTCAAATTTCTTTTTGGGAAATCCGCCAAGGAACCAGAGGTGATTATTCGTGAAACACAACGCGAGACGGTGGAACGTGCGCTAAAGGAAATGAATGACATTCTGACCGCACTAAGCCCCCGCGCGGCGGTGACGGTCGATATGCAGCACGGCACAGTTTCAATTCAGTTGCCCGAACAAATGCCCGACGAGGCCAAGGCCCTGCCCGCCCCTGCCCCCGCGTCAGATGACACGGCCCAAATCCCACAGGGCGACACGCCCGCCCTTGACACTGACGCGCCGCGCGCGCCCACGCAATAAGGCCCCTGGGACACCCCGCCGCCAATTCCTCCCGCGCCGGGTGTCCAGTCTTTTGGTGTTAAGGGCCGGCAGACGGGATGCAATGCTTGCACGGTGGCAAACACTGTCGTAGCGTCCCGTCAGCAATTCACACAAAGGACGGATATCATGGCCGAGTCATCCCCGCGTTTCGACACATTGCAAATTCACGCAGGGGCACGGCCGGACCCGGCCACTGGCGCGCGTCAGGTGCCCATCTATCAATCAACCGCGTTCGTGTTCCGCGATGCAGACCATGCGGCGGCATTGTTCAACCTGCAAGAAGTCGGCTATATCTATTCCCGCCTGACGAACCCGACTGTTTCAGCCCTGCAAGAACGCATGGCCACATTGGAAGGGGGGGCTGGCGCTGTCTGTGTCTCCTCGGGGCATTCGGCGCAGTTGCTGGCGCTGTTTGCGCTGATGGGACCGGGGTTGAACATTGTGGCGTCCAACCGTCTGTATGGGGGCACAGTCACCCAATTCAGCCAGACGATACGCCGCTTCGGCTGGTCGGCCACCTTCGTGGATTTCGATGATCTGGACGCGCTGGATGCGGCGATTGACGAAAACACGCGCGCGGTATTTTGCGAATCCATCGCCAATCCGGGCGGGTATATCACCGATCTGGACGCAGTGTCGGCCATTACGGACCGGCACGGGATTCCGCTGATCGTTGATAACACCACCGCGACCCCCTATCTGTGCCGCCCCATTGAACACGGGGCCACGCTGGTGGTGCATTCAATGACCAAATACCTGACCGGCAATGGCACTGTTACTGGCGGCTGCGTGATTGATTCGGGGAAATTCGACTGGTCGGCCAATGACAAGTTCCCGTCCCTGTCCCAGCCCGAACCTGCCTATCACGGGTTGAAATTCCACGAAACCTTCGGGCCGCTGGCCTATACGTTCCATTCCACGGCCGTGGGCCTTCGGGACCTTGGCATGACGCTGAACCCGCAGGCGGCGCATTACACACTGATGGGCATCGAAACGCTGTCGTTGCGGATGGAGCGCCACTGTGAAAACGCGCTGAAAGTCGCACAATGGCTGGAAGCCGACCCGCGTGTGGCCCATGTCACCTATGCGGGCCTGCCATCCTCGCCCTATCATGGGCGCATGGCCCGGATTTGCCCCAAGGGGGCGTCGTCGCTGTTCACCTTCGCGTTGAAGGACGGGTATGAAGCCTGCGTCAAGGTGATCGACAGTGTGGATCTGTTCAGCCATGTCGCCAATCTGGGGGACACGCGGTCGCTGATCATCCATTCGGCCTCCACCACGCACCGGCAATTGTCACCTGCGCAACAGATTGCGGCAGGGGCTGCGCCCGATGTCATTCGTCTGTCGATCGGGCTGGAAGATCCCGCTGATCTGATTGCCGATCTGGATCAGGCAATGACCAAGGCCTGTTCGGCATAACGCGCGACAAACCAGCCTTCTGGTAGCGACCTTTCGGGGCGGAACACCCCAATCCGAAAGGTCGCGGCCTGCGCCTGATCACCATTATGGCAAAAGGACAAAGCCTGCTTGCCGTTGCAGGGCACAGACGCTAGCTAAACTGGAAGTGTCATATCGGGGACCTTGGCGATTTTTCGCTTTAGCGCGAACAGATCGTGGAAATGGGACTCCCTTCAAACCTGATGGATGTGCTAAAGCCGCAACATGAAAACGAATTTCGCTCTTGGCATTACGCAGTCCGGTGTCACCTTGTGGCAGCGGGGTGAACGTGGTTGGTTACGCGTCGGTGCGGTTGCACTGGATCACCCGGATATGGACACCGCTGTGGCGGATCTTGTGAAAACCGCGAAATCGCTGGTTTCCGACACCGTGCTGACCCAGCTTGTCATTCCAGAAGATCAGGTGCTTTACACCCGGATCACGGCCCCCGGTCCGGGTGTGGATGCGCAGCGCAGCCAGATTCGCAAAGCCCTTGAAGGGCGCACGCCGTTTCCAGTGGAAGAACTGGATTTCGACTGGACAGGCGCAGGGCCGGATGTGGATGTGGCTGTTGTCGCCCGCGAAACCCTGATCGAAGCCGAAGATTTCGCCAAGAAGCACGGGTTGAACCCTGCCTGTTTTGTGGCGGCCCCTGTCGGGGGGGCGTTCAACCACGCCCCGTTCTTCGGTCACAGCCGTATTTTACGCGCCCTTCTGGGCGACCCCGCCACACTGACCCGCGACCGGGAAATCCTGCGCGAAACGGGCGCTGTGCCCCCCCCCGCCCCGGTTGCGCAGCCCGCAAAACCGGCCAAAGCTGACGCGCCCGCGCCCAATGTGCCCGCCGACAGTGCCAGCGCGGCCAGCCAGTCCCCAAAACCCGCTCAGGCACCGCAAGACGCGGTAGCGCCGCGCAAAACCGCCAAGCCGGATGTGACCCCCACCCCCGCCCCCGTGGCAACGCCAAAAGCCAAAACAGACACCAAAACCCGCCAAGACACGCTTATTGACGCAGAACCAAAATCCACCAAAACCGCCACGGTCGGGCCTGCCATGTCCCCCATCGCGGATGTGCCTGTTCCTACGGCCCCTGTCGCGCCCAAAAACGGGCCAGAGCAGGTGTCCATCGGGTTCAAAAGCCGCCGCACCCCCCCGCCGCTTCAGGATGCAATAAACGCCGCCCCCCCCGCCGCCCCCCTCGCTACAAAGGACGCCAAAACGCTAAGCGCGCAAAAGCAAAAGCTGGCGGAACTGGGACTTGCCGCGCGCAGCGCGCCTGCCGCCGTCACAAACAGGCTTGGCGAAGGGTTCCGCAGCAAATATGCCAGCGCCAATGCGCGCATTTCCGAAAGCATGGGGCAATTACGCGCGCGGCTGCAATCAGCAACCAAAAAAACGCCGCCATCCCCTGTGCCGGATGCCGCTGCCTTGCGCGCCGACACCCCGAACACTGGCGCAACCCCACCAGCTGGCGCGGTTGCGCCCGCCCGCGGTGCGGCCCAACCGACAACCACGCGGGCGGCAAGCCCCGCCAAGGCGCCCAAACCCGCAACGCCAAAGGATGAAACGCCCCCCACCGCAGCGCCCGCCGCCAAGACCGCGCTGGCCGGGGCGATTGCATGGCCCAAAGCCGCAGACAACGCCGCACCCGCGCGAAAAACCCCGCTGGAAACGCTGCGTAGCCTTGGCCAGAACGCCGCCGCTGGCACCGCGAAAAGCACAGACCCCGAAGCGGAACGGCTGACGGTTTTCGGGGCGCGCGGGAATTCCGCAGGCCCGGGTCAGGTGTCATCCGGACAGGGCACATGGGCGCTGATTGGCGGTGGTGTGCTGATGATTGCGGTGGCAGCCGGAATATACGCGTTTTACTTCGCCCGTCCTTCCCCCTTGGACGCGCCTGTGACGCTGGCCCCCCCCCCCGAAGCCGCCTTGGACACGCCTGAAACATTATCCGATGACCTGATCACCACCGATGCTGATGACATCGAAGCTGCGCTTGGCCTTGAGGATGTGGCGCAACGCGGTCCGGCTGCCGACACGTCCGTGATGAATGAAGGTGCCCCAACCGAAAGCCCGGGTGACACCGCCGTTGACGCCGATCAGGGCAGCGCCCCCACCCCGGAGCGCGAGCAAGGCCGCATTGCCGGGCTGCGGTCGCCTGCGTTGATCATGCCGCAGGACCTTTCGCCCTTGCCTGAACGTCCTGCAACGCCCGACCCGTTCGGCACAGTGCCCCTGCCGCCCTTGCGCAGCGAACTGGCGCAGAGCGACGCCCCGGCACCCGTTCAGGGTGATCCTGCCACCAATGACGGCGCCCAAAGCGCCTTGCCCACGGGCGAGGATGCGCTGGAAATTGACGTCACCCAAGGGCGTCCCGGCACGGCCCCACCCGAAAAACCCGTGCGGTTCACCTTGCCGGAACCCCCCGCGCAGGCCCCGGCGGACGCCCCTGACCCCGACGCAAATACCGCGGACATGCCTGCCCGCCAAAGTTCTGCCGCCGCAAGCACCTTCGCACCATCCCCCGATATTGTCCCGCCCAACGCCCGCCCCGATGAACGTGACCTGCAAATTGGCGTCACGCCCGGCAGACCGCCCGTTGTGCCCCCTGCGCGCCCCGAAGGCTTGGCCCCACAAAGCGATCAATCGCAAGATCAGGGACTGCCTGCCGAGGGGCAGACCCAACAGGCGGCAGCCCCCGCCGCATCTGCTGGCGGGCTTGCCCTGACGGCCCTGCGCCCTGCAAGCCGCCCCAGTGACCTGACGGCGCGTGCGGGCCGAACGCAGGACGCTGCGGCAGCGCAAATTCAGAACACCACGCCACAGGCTGTTGCCGCATCCTTGCGCCCCTCAGACCGGCCCAGCAAATTCGCCTCTACGGTGCAGCGCGCGCTAAGTGCATCGACTGCGGCTGCGCCAGCATCCACAGCAGGCAGTGGCGCGCAGCGACAAGACCCCGTGCAAACGGCAAGCGCTGCGGCAATGCCGCGCATTCCCACATCAACCTCTGTATCGCGCGAAGCGACGCAGGCGCGCGCCATCAACCTGCGGCAAGTCAACCTGATTGGTGTCATGGGCACCGCATCAAACCGGCGCGCGCTGGTGCGGCTGTCCAATGGACGTGTCATGACCGTGCGCGTGGGCGAAAGCCTTGATGGCGGACAGGTCACGGCGATTGGTGAAACCGAATTGCGCTATAACCGGCGGGGTCGTGATGTTGTGTTGCGCATTGCATCCTGACCCGGCCCGCGTGATAACAACCCCCAACAGCGTCCTGCGCGCGATTGCGCCTGAACACAGGAAAGAATGATGTCCGAAAAGCAGGTTTCGCCCGCCATCAAGCTGGTGTTGGAATTTGGCCCGGTTTTTGCGTTTTTTGTGGGGTATATTGCCACACGCGGGCAAAGCTACATGATTGGCGGCACGGAATATGACGCCTTCATCCTGATGACTGCCGCCTTCATTCCGGTGATGGGAATTGCCACATTCGCCTTATGGAAGCTGTCGGGCCGCCTAAGCCGGTTGCAGCTTGTAACGCTGGTCATGGTGGTGGTGTTTGGCGGGCTGACGGTCTGGCTGAATGATGAGCGTTTCTTCAAGATGAAACCCACCGCCGTGTATTCCATATTCGCCATTCTACTGGGCATTGGTCTGGCGCGGGGCCAAAGCTGGCTGCAACTGGTCATGGAAGGGGCGCTGCCGCTGACGCATGACGGCTGGATTGTGTTGACCAAACGTCTGGCCATCATGTTTGCCGCGATGGCCCTGGCCAATGAACTGGTCTGGCGCAGCATGTCCACAGATGCGTGGGTCAATTTCCGCACCTTCGTTCTGCCGTTCGCGCTGTTTGTGTTTTTCATGGCGCAAGCAAAACTGTTTGAACGCTACAAGCCCGCGCCCGACAAATAGCCTGCAGGAGCGCCCCTGCAGGCCCGACCAAGGGGTGGCCGGGCCGCAGGTCTACAGATCAGTCACGCTTGCCGAACAGAACCTTCTGCGCATCGCGGTCTTTTTGCAGGTTGGCACGGTGTTCTTCGCCAAGTGCGCGGCCCTTCACAACAGCAGGGCGGGTTCCGACAGCATCCAGCCAGCGGGCCAGATGGGGCTTGTCCGACAGGTCTTGTTCCTGACCTTCCCACAGCGTGGCCCATGGCCAGATCGCCATATCCGCGATGGAATAATAGCTGCCCGCGACATAGGCGTTTTCGGCCAGTTGCCGGTCCAGCACCCCATACAGGCGCGTCACTTCATTGCGGTAGCGGTCCTTGGCATAGGGCAAATCCTGCGCCGGTTCCAGCGCGGGCGCGTATTTCAGGAAATGATGCGCCTGCCCGGCCATTGGCCCCACGCCGCCCATTTGCCACATCAGCCATTGGTCCACGGCCACGCGGTCGCGTTCGCTATCGCCGTAAAACTGGCCGGTTTTGCGCGCCAGATACTGCAAAATCGCGCCCGATTCAAAGATTGAGATCGGTGCGCCATCCGGCCCGTCAGGGTCCACAATCGCAGGCATGCGGTTATTGGGCGCGATTTTCAGGAAATCCGGCTTGAACTGGTCGCCCGCGCCAATATTGACGAAATGGACATCATAGGGCAGGCCCATTTCTTCCAAGGCGATGGAAATCTTCCAGCCATTGGGGGTGGGCCAATAATGCAAATCGATGCTCATGTATGCTCCTGTCATAAGTCATTGCTGCACAAGCTAAGCATTTCACGCCAAATGCCAAGCGCCAAACGTGAAAAAGGGGGCGCGCACGCCCCCCTTCATTTTCGCACAGATCACGCAGTGGTCAGCCAGCGGCCATAACCGCGCGGCGGGTCATCACACCCACCAGATGCGCGCGATAGTCAGGGCTGCCGTGCAAATCGGCAATCATGTCATCTGCGGGGCAGGACAGGCCCGACACCGCATCAGGTGTGAAGCTGGACGACAGCGCCGCTTCCGCTTCGGCCCAGCGGAACACCCCGTTCTCAGACGCACCCGTTACGGCGACGCGCACGCCCGACGCATATTTCGCCACAAACACCCCCGTCAGCGCGAAGCGCGACGCCGGTTGCAGGAATTTCGCATAGGCCGAGGCTTGCGGGATGGGAAAGCGCACAGCAGTGATGATTTCGCCTTCTTCAAGGGCGGTGGTGAACATGCCCTGAAAATAGTCATCCGCCGCAATTTCGCGGGTGTTGGTGATGATGGTTGCCCCCGTTCCCAAAGCCGCCGCCGGATAACACGCTGACGGGTCATTATTGGCCAGACTGCCGCCGATGGTGCCCCGGTTGCGCACAGCCGGGTCGCCAATCTGGCCCGCCAGCGCCGCCAGGCCCGGAAAATCCGCCGCCGCCTGTTCGGCGACAGTCGCATGTGTGGTGGCCGCGCCGATGGTCAGGCTGTCGCCATCGCGCGCCACCCCCTTCAGTTCGGCAATCCCCGTCAGGCTGACCAGTGTTTCGGGCGCGTTCAACCGGGCCTTCATGGACGGAATCAGCGTTTGCCCCCCCGACAGGGGTTGTGCGTCTTCATTGGCCAGCGCGGCAACCGCTTCGGCCACACTCGACGGTTTGACCAGTTCGAAATTATACATGGCTTATGCTCCCTTAGCCGTTGATCGCTGCCCAGACGCGCGCGGGCGTCAGCGGCATGTCAATATGGGTGACATGGGTATGGCCTGCGCGGTGCAGGGCATCAATGGCTGCATTGACCACCGCAGGCGGTGAGCCGATGGCGCCCGCTTCGCCGCACCCTTTTACGCCCAGCGGGTTATGCGTGCACGGTGTGATGCAACTATGGTCCACAGTGAAGCCCCGCACATCATCGGCGCGCGGCATGGCGTAATCCATGAAACTGCCCGACAGCAATTGCCCCTGATCGTCATAGGCGCAGTTTTCCATAAGCGCCTGTCCAATCCCTTGGGCCAATCCGCCATGCACCTGCCCTTCAACAATCATCGGGTTGACGATATTGCCGAAATCATCTGCGGCAATGAAACGCAGGATGTCGATTTTGCCAGTTTCGGGGTCCAGCTCGATCTCGCACCCGTAAGCGCCCGACGGATAGGTGAAGTTCGACGGGTCGTAGAACGCCGTTTCCTCCAGCCCCGGTTCCAGATCTTCCAGCGGGTAGTTATGGGGCACATAGGCCGCCAGTGTCACGCCTGACCAATCCACCGATTTGTCGGTGCCCGCCACGCTGAACTTGCCGTCCTTCAGCTCGATATCCTCCGGCGCGGCTTCCAGCAGATGGGCAGCGATCTTCTTGGCCTTGTCGATAATCTTGTTCGTGGCTTTCACAATGGCCGACCCGCCCACCGCAAGGCTGCGCGACCCGTAAGTGCCCATGCCCATGGGGGTGTTGGACGTGTCGCCGTGGTGAATTTCAATGCTGGTCGCATCAATCCCGATCATGTCCGCCACCACTTGCGCGAAGCTGGTTTCATGCCCCTGCCCGTGGCTGTGGCTGCCAGTATAAACGCTGATGGACCCGGTGGCATTCACCCGCACGGACGCCGATTCATAAAGCCCCGCCCGTGCGCCCAACTGGCCCACAAGGTTGGACGGTGCAATGCCGCAGGCTTCGATATAATGCGCAATGCCAAAGCCGCGCAGCTTGCCGCGTGCTTTGCTGTCTTCCGCGCGTTTGTCGAAATTGGCGTAATCCGACAATTCCAGCATCTTATCCATCGTGGCATCATAATTGCCCGTGTCATAGACCACCGCAACCGGCGTCTGATACGGGAACTGGTCAGGCTTGATGAAGTTCTTGCGCCGCAACTCAATCGGGTCCACGCCCAGTTCGCGCGCGGCCTTGTCGACCAGCCGTTCAATCTGGAAGGTGGCTTCGGGCCGCCCTGCCCCGCGATAGGCATCAACCGGCACAGTATTGGTGAACACTGCCTTGACGTTGACGTAAATCAGCGGGGTTTTGTAGTTCCCCGCCATCAGCGTGCCATGCAGCCATGTGGGAATGGACGGCGCGAAAGTGGACAGATACGCGCCCATATTCGCATAAGTTTCGGTGCGCAGCGCGGTAAAATTATGGTCCGCATCCAGCGCCAGTTCAATCTTCGTCTTGTGGTCGCGGCCATGCGCATCAGAAATAAACGCTTCAGACCGCGAGGATGTCCATTTGACGGGCCGCTTCAGCACCTTTGCCGCATAGGTGCAAAATGCTTCTTCGGCATAGTGATAGATTTTCGAGCCAAAACCCCCGCCCACATCAGGGGCCACCACGCGCAGCTTGTGTTCGGGAATGTTCAGCACGAATGCGCCCATCAGCAGCCGGATGACATGCGGGTTCTGGCTGGTGGTATACAGCGTATGGCTGTCATTCCACGGGTCATAATCGCCCACAGCCACGCGCGGTTCCATCGGGTTGGCAACAAGGCGGTTATTCGTCAATTCCAGCGACACAACATGCGCGGCACTTTCAAACGCCGCATTCACCGCGTCCTTGTTTTCCTCAACAAAGCCCCAGTCATAGCACAGGTTGCTGGTCAGTTCGTCATGAACCTTGGGCGCACCTTCGGCCAGCGCGGCTTTCATGTCGACCACGGGTTCCAGCGTTTCGATGTCAAGCTCGATGGCCTCGGCCGCATCGCGGGCCTGTTCATAGGTTTCGGCCACCACAGCCGCAATCGGGTCGCCCACATGGCGCACCTTGCCTTCGGCCAGAATGGGGTGTTTGGGTTCCTGCATCACCTGCCCGAAACGGTCCGTCACCTGCCAGCCGCAGGGAATGCCGCCCGCGCTTTCGAAATCAGCAGCGGTAAACACCCGCAGCACACCGTCCATCCCTTCGGCGGCGCTGGTGTCAATGCCCCTGATGCGCCCATGCGCCACATCTGATCGCAGGAAATGCACGAAGCTTTGCCCACGCAGGTTGATGTCATCCGTATATTTGCCGTTCCCGGTCAGAAACCGCACATCCTCGCGCCGTTTTGTGCTGGCGCCAATGCCGTCATCTTTGGGCATTTCTTCCTCCTCAAGAAATCTGGTGGCGGCGCATGCGTGACATGCACCAAATGGGTTTATTCGGCAGCAAGCGCGCCCGCATCCTGCCCCGATGCGGCCATCACAGCGCGCACAATGTTCTGATAGCCGGTGCAGCGGCAAATATTGCCTTCCAGATAGTGGCGCACTTCTTCTTCGGTGGGGGTGGGGTTGTCGGCCAGCAGGGCGGCTGTGGACATGACCATGCCGGGCGTGCAGAACCCGCATTGCAGCCCGTGATAATCCTGAAACGCCTGCTGGATCTTGCCCAGACTGCCGTCAGGGTTGGTCATCCCTTCAACTGTTGTCACCGCTGCCCCGTCCAGATCAGCGGCAAACGCGGTACAGGATTTCACGGCCTTGCCGTCCACCAACACCACACAGGCCCCGCATTGGCTGGTATCACAGCCCACATGCGTGCCCGTCAGGCCCAGCAAATCGCGCAGATAGCTGGACAGCAATGTGCGCCCTTCGGTATCTGCGGACATTTGCCGGCCGTTCACTGTCATTGTTACCTTGGTCATCTGGCTCCTCCCATTCGTAGCTGAGCGTAGTTAAACACGAATTATTCCCGTTGGCATATGCCACCTTAGGCTTAGTCTGGTGCAGCGTTTTCGCCATGGCGGCGCGGGCGCGGGCGGGTGGGAATTTCCTTAAGCAAACCGCCGACCCCCATGCCCATGATGTCGGCCGCACTGACATCAAGCCCGCACACAACCCGTTCCAAAACCCAATCGGCCCCGTTCAGGGCAGGGCTTTTCGCGCAACCCGGCAGGCCGATGACCGCGCGCGCCCCCAGCTGCCCGATAAACAACAGATTGCCCGGATCAACCGGCATGCCGAAATGCACCACCTGCCCGCCCGCACGGCGCAGCGCTTCGGGGGCGGTGTCGTGCAGGTCCGATGTTGCTGATCCTGTCAGGATCAGCACAATGTCGGCTTTTGCCTGTGCGATGGCCTGCGCAAGCGCGTCAATCCTGTGGGGCACCATCCCGCCATCATGCAATGCAACCCCCAGCCTGTCCAGCCGCGCCGCCGTGACCGCAAGCCCCTTCTTGCCATCCGCCGCAGGGTCCACCCATGTCTGAATCAGACTGGCCGAGGCCAGAACCGGTGCCGCCACGCGCAACGCGCCCTGCCCCGCCACACAAGCCGCCCCCACCGCCGCGCGCGCCACGCCATAAGCAATGATTTTCACCGTGGCGACCATGCCGCCGGGATCAAGGCGCGTGAAATCATGCAGGGTCGCGCAGGTGACGGCAGGGTCAACAGCATTCAGCGCGTCAATCTGCGGCCCCGCCACGCGCAGCACACCCGCGCCCGCAGCCACAATATTGACCCGCCCTGTGCCCACAGGTTTCAGCACCAACCCCGCCGCAACTGGATCTGGCACAAGTGCGCACGCAACCGCAAGCGCTGCCGCATCTTCATCCAGATCATCCGCATCAAGGCGCGCAACCGTTACAGTGTCCAGCCCCGCCGCCAGCAACAGGGCAATTTCATCATCGCCAAGGCAGGTGCCCTTGCGCAAACGCCCCTGTCCATGGGTTAGCGAATGCGCCAGAATGGCCCCTTTCGCCAGAGAGACCGGAACCGGGCCGAATTTCATGCGCGCGCGCCCCGCAGCGCCTGTGTGATCTGCGCCAGCGTTGCCACCGCGATTTCCGCAGGCGTTCTGGCCCCGATATTCAAGCCCACGGGCGCGTGAATGCGCGCCAGTTGCGCATCCTCCAGCCCTGCCGCGCGCAGACGCTCCAGCCGCTTGGCATGGGTGCGCGTTGACCCCAGACAGCCCAGATAAAACACATCTGATTGTAGCGCGGCAATGATGGCGGGGTCATCCAGTTTGGAATCATGCGTCAACGTGACAACCGCACTGCGCGCATCCAGCCCAAGGGTGGCCAGCGCCTCATCAGGCCAGTCGTGGTTTATGGTTTCGCCCGGAAACCGCGCTTGCGCGCCAAACGCTTCGCGCGGGTCCACCAGCACGGGATCATAGCCCGCCAGCCGCGCCATGGGCAAAAGCGCCTGCGCGATATGCACGGCGCCTATGACAATCAGGCGCAGCGGCGGATTGTGCAGCGTCACCAACTGCCCGGCATTATTCAGGCCCGAGCGGTCCGCGCGAAATTGCGCGGCAAGCTTACTGTCATTGGGGCCTGCCAGCCAGCGTGCCCATGTCGTCAGATCGGTGACGCAGGCGACTGCTCGGCGCGCAGCGCGGGCGGCCACAATATCGGCCAGCATGAATGGCGACAGCGCGGGCGCGGCATCTGCAACAGGTTCCACCAGAATGCGAATCGTGCCGCCACAGGCCAACCCCACTTCAAACGCAGTGTCGTCGCTGACACCGAATTCCAGAACGCGCGGGGTGCCATCGCGCAACGCGTCCAGCGCGTCCATCACCACTGCCCCTTCGACACAGCCGCCCGACACGGACCCCATGATTTCGCCATCCCCCGAAATGGCAAGCTGGCTGCCCGCCTGACGCGGCGCAGACCCCCATGTTTCAATCACAGTGGCAAGCGCGGCACCGCGCCCGTCCTTATGCCAGCCAAGGGCGATTTCGGGAATCTGGTCGTGGCGATAGGTCATGATCTTGGCCTTGCTTGCTGCGATGTTGCCATACCATTGCACCGACTGCGCCGCTTGGCAAATCCGACCTTTGGCATAGCAGGCACATTCGGTTCACCTAGCTTTATGCAGGGGCGCAGTTTGCGCCTACTCGACTCCGGGCGCGAAATACGCACAATGCCGCCATGGCAAGGTTAAGCACACACCCCTTTCTGACAAGTCCCGGCGCACAGCGCTTCGCCCATCGTGGTGGCGCATTGGAGGGCGAGGAAAACACCCTTCCCGCGTTTCGTCATGCTGTGTCGCTTGGCTATACGCATGTCGAACTGGATGTGCATGCCACCCGCGACGGGGTGGTGGTGATTCACCATGACGACACCTTGCAGCGTCTGTGCGGTGACACCCGCGCCATCGCCGCCATGGACTGGGCAGACTTGCAGACCATCCGCACCCATGGAGGCGCGCCCATCCCGCGCCTTGAACACCTGCTTGAGGAGTTTCCCCACCTTTTCATTGCGATAGAGGCCAAATCGCAAAACGTGATTGCCCCGCTGGCGCAGATCATAACTGATATGAACGCGCTGGACCGCATCTGCATCGGGGCCTTCGACCCTGCACGCACCCGGCAGGCGCGCGCGTTGCTTGGCCCCAACCTGCTGTGGTCGCCCGCGCATGGACAGGTTGCGCGGCTATGGGCGGCAGGATGGGGGCTGCCGCTGCCGCTGGATGATTTCGCAGTTGTGCAAGTGCCGCAACGCTGGCGGGGCATTCCACTGGTGACGCCGCGTTTCCTGCGCGCCGCCCATCAGCGTGGAATACATGTGCAGGTCTGGACGGTGAATGACACTGCAGACATGCAAACGCTGCTGGATTGGGGCGTGGACGGGCTGATGACGGACCGGCCCACAGTGCTGAAGGATGTCTTGGCGCAGCGGCACACGCCCTGATCTCAGGACACGACCCCGTTGACAACCAGCACCATGACAGCGGCATAAAACAGAAATGACGCCGCCAGCACAAACACATGCCAGATCGCATAATGGAACATCAGCCGTGTGGACAGGTAGAACCCCACCCCCAACGTATAGACCACCCCGCCCGCAATGATCAGAACAACCGTGGCCATGGGCAGGCTGGCCAACATTTGCGGCAGAATCAAAACCCCGACCCAGCCCATGCCCAGATACAGCGCCAGCGCCGCCCAGCGAAACCGTTCAGGGGACACGCATTTCAAAACCACCCCGCAACACGCTGCGCCCCAAAGCCCGGCCATTAACCAAAGCCCTTGCCCCGGTATCAGCGTAAAAGGCGTATAAGTGCCCGCAATCTTGATATAAATCGCTGAATGGTCCAGTCGGCGGAACAGCCAGTTCAGCCCCGCTTTCGGGGTCAGGTTATACAAGGCTGACGCCCCGATCATGGCAAGAAACGCCAGACCGTAAATCAGCACTGCCCAGAATGCGCGCGGATTTTCAGTGTCCTGCGCCATCATCAGCGCAACGCCAATAATCAGCGGAACCGCCACAAGCGCCCCTGTCACACCAATAACATGCACCACCGCATCCATGCGGTGTTCTGCGCGCGAATAGTCATCACTTTTACGAAGCAGCATGTTGTGCCCGGAAACTGTTATCTTGCCCATCATACAGGGCCTTGACGGGACACAAAGCACAATTCACATCACGACCAGATGACCTTGGGGCACAATGCGCTGTCATATGTCTTGATTTCCGCGCCATTCCCGCCTAGCCCCGCAGAATGTTCGAAGGAAAGGTTGCCGATGACTGTTCACCTATACGCCCATGACCTGCCCGATGGTCTGACGCTTGGCCCGGTCGTGGCCATCGATTGCGAATCAATGGGGTTGAACCCGCATCGTGACCGGCTGTGTGTGGTGCAATTGTCAGATGGGAACGGGCATGCGCATCTGGTGCAGGTTGCGCGCGACATTCAGCCAGCGCCCAACCTGACACGGGTGTTGACAGACCCTGATACGCTGAAACTGTTTCATTTCGGGCGCTTTGACATTGCGCTGTTGCGCCACAGCTACGGGGTGACCACGGCCCCGGTCTATTGCACCAAGATCGCGTCCAAACTGGTGCGCACCTATACCGACCGCCACGGGTTGAAAAACCTGCTGACCGAATTGTTGGGGGTGGATATTTCCAAACAACAGCAAAGTTCCGACTGGGGCGCGCCGCGGCTTAGTCAGGCACAACAGGATTATGCGGCGTCAGATGTCTTGTATCTGCACCGTTTGCGCGATGTGCTTGATGGCATGCTGGAACGCGAAGGCCGCACCGATCTGGCGCAACGGTGTTTCGACTTCCTGCCAACGCGGGCGGAACTGGACCTGACAGGTTGGCCAGAAACAGACATTTTTTCGCATTAGGGGTGTTCGGGAATGTCGCGCCCCCCAAGAAGCTGGCGCTCCGCGCTGTCGCTTGCAATGCGTCTGGTGCTGCCCTTTGGGGCGTTGGTTTTGCTGTCCACCATCTTTTTGGCCTCGCGCAGTGTTGATCCCAGTCAGGCGGTTGCGCTGGCCAATCTGGATATTGACGAGTTGACACGCGAACCCCGCATAGGGACCGCGCGTTTTGCCACCGTGACGTCGGACAATACAGCCATTGCCATCATGGCGCGCACAGTGCGCTCGCCTGCGAACCCGCAGCCGGATGACCCTGTTGAACTGATGCTGGAATACCCCGAAGGCACGGCGCTGTTCGGGGCTGGTGGGGACATTACCTTTGGGGCGGAAACCGGCCATCTTGACCAGATGGCGAATATGCTGACCATGACGGGCACAGTGCGCCTGACAGATGCCAGCGGCTATGTGGTCACAATGGAGGTGCTGCAAACCCGTCTGGACAGGTCCAGACTGGACGGCACCGGCGGTGTTTCAGGCCATGGACCAGCGGGCGAAATTTCGTCGCAATCCTTGACGATTACACCACTGGGGGGCGCCGAAAACGGATATCTGCTTGATTTCATCGGTGATGTCAGGCTTCTATACACCCCAACAGAATGAAGGAGCAAGCAGAGTGCACACGCGCAACAGCATGGCTTTCGCCTTGGGGCTTGGACTTGTGGTCCTTGCCCCCCTGCAGGTTCTGGCGCAGGGCACAGGGCTGAATTTTTCAGGGCTGCAAAATGTGCGCGGTCTGCCGGTCGAAATCAGGGCCGACAACCTTCAGGTCAACAACCAGACGGGCGAAACGGTGTTCTCGGGCAATGCGGTTCTGGGCCAAGGGGACATGCGGCTGGCCGCGCCTGAAATCATAATCATCTATGCCGCCGCCGGGGATGGCACGATTGAACGGCTGGAAGCATCGGGCGGGGTCACATTGGTCACCGCCGATGAAGCCGCCGAAGCGCAGACCGCCATTTATGACGTTGCCGCCGCCACTGTGCGCATGCGCGGGGCGGTGTTGCTAACGCAAGGGCAGAATGTGCTGTCCGGGGACAGCCTGTTTGTGGATCTGCGCACGGAACAGGGCCGGATGGAAGGGGGTGTGCGCACCCTGATCCAGACCAACCCCTGACGCCGCGATGACAGATCACCCCATATTCGACAAGGCGGCGCGCCCGCCCCCCGCACAAAAGGCCACCAAGGATGCGCAAACCAGCCAAAAGCTGGAAATCACGCATCTGCAAAAACGCTATGGCAAGCGCGTCATCATCAAGGACGTCTCGCTGATCTTGCATCCCGGCGAGGTTGTGGCCCTGCTTGGCCCGAACGGTTGCGGCAAGACAACCTGCTTTTACTGCATTGCTGGCATCGTCAAACACGAAGGCGGCAGCGTGCACATTGACGGGCAGGATGCGACCGGTCTGCCGCTGTTTCGCCGCGCGCGGCTGGGGCTGGGCTATTTGCCGCAGGAAATGTCCATTTTTCGTGGCCTGAGCGTGGCACAGAATATCATGGCCGTTCTGGAACTGCGCGAACCCGACAAGCGGCGCAGGCGCGACCGGCTGGAAGACCTGTTGCAGGAATTCTCCATTGAGCACTTGCGCGACCAGCCCGCGCTGGCATTGTCAGGCGGGGAACGCAGGCGGGCAGAAATCGCGCGGGCACTGGCTGCAAGCCCGCGCTATGTGCTGCTGGACGAACCCTTTGCAGGGGTTGACCCCATCGCCGTGGGTGAGATTCGCGCCCTGGTGGCGGATCTGAAAACGCGCGGGCTGGGTGTGCTGATTACCGACCATAACGTGCGCGAAACATTGGCGATCGTGGATCGTGCCTATATTTTGCATGATGGTCGCGTGCTCAAAAGCGGGTCGCCTGCGGATGTCGTTGCCGATGAAGATGTGCGCCGCGTCTATCTGGGCGCGGAGTTCCGGCTGGACTGAACTGCTGGTTGCAAACCCCGGTGCAGACTTCATCGAAAGCATTGACAACACGCCCCGATTAAGCGCCAAATGGGGAAAACAGGCAATCCGCCACTGGCCCCAGATGGGAAAAACCTGTTCGGCTGGCGGTGCGAAAAGCGCGTAATTACCCCGCGGGACAGGCCCCGCCTGCCCGCTTTACAGCAAGGAGAGGCGCATGCGCTATCAGATCAGTGGCAGACATATTGAAATCGGCGAAGCCCTGCAGACACATGTAAAGTCTGAATTCGGGGAACTGGTCGAGAAATACCAGCAACGCCCCACCGAAGCCGTTGTCGTGTTTTCCAAGGATGCCCATCTGTTCGTCTGCGAATCCACCTTCCACCTGTCCACAGGCCTGACCGCGCAAGCCAAGGCGCAAGCCACGGAAATATATGCGGCTTTTGAAGCGTGCCGCGAAAAGCTGGACAAACAGCTGCGCCGCTACAAGCGCAGGCTGAAAGACCATCACCGCGACCGCACAAGCCCGGTTGAATTTGCCGGCGCACCCTCGTATATCCTCGCTTCAGATGAAGATGAAGGCGCGGTCGAGGCAGACTCGCTTCAACCGATTATCATTGCCGAGATGGAAACCCGAATTCCATCATGTTCCGCAGGGGAAGCCGTGATGCAGATGGAATTATCGCACACCAATGTTCTGGTGTTCCGCAACGAACGTCATGGTGGCGTGAATGTGGTTTATCGGCGCGAAGATGGCAATATCGGTTGGATTGATCCGCAGAACTGACCCCCGAATTCCGGCACCACCGCGCCTGACATCGGCGTCAGGCGCGGCTATCTTTTTGACGGAGCATGATTATGGACATGTCGACCCTGCTAGCCCCCGGCGCTGTTCGCGTGCTTGGATCAACGACCAGCAAGAAGCGCCTGCTGCAAACCCTGGGCGACATGGCAGAGAGTGTCTATGGGCTGGAGTCCGATCTTGCGATCGAGGCATTGCAGGAACGCGAAAGCCTTGGGCCGACAGGGGTTGGCCATGGCGTGGCCCTGCCGCATGCCCGCCTTGAAGGGTTGGACCGCGTTGTGGGTGTTTTCCTGCGGCTGGGCAAACCGCTGGATTATGCATCAGTCGACAAGGTGCCGGTCGATCTGGTATTTGCGTTATTTGCGCCGCGGTCTGCCGGTGTGGAGCACCTGAAGGCGCTGGCCTATGTGTCCCGCACCTTGCGCAACCCCGACATTTGCAACAAGTTGCGTTCAAATGATGACACGACCAAGCTGTTTGAAATTCTGAACAGCGAAAAATCCATCAAAGCGGCCTGACTTCCGCGCCTGTCGCGCAAGAACACGCGGACACACAGGGTTGGGATGGGTTGCGCTAAAGCGTGCCCGCGTTCATTCGCAGTCACGCGATCAACTTTGACCTTATGGAGTCGCATGTCTTTTTGCGCAAAACCAGGTCCCACTTTTGCGCGACATGCCCTAAGACCCCATCACCCGCACCACAGGCGCGCAGTATCAGGGCGCGCGCCAGTCACCATACCCAAGACGCGCATAATCTTCGCCATAGGCTGCGCGTCCCAGCGCCTCAATCTCGGGGTCATAGATATTGGCAAGCGTCAGTTTGTGGCGGCGGCGTGCGGCGCGGAATTCGGGCAATGCCCGCCCACATGTCTGGCCCAACAGATGCACGCTGTTC
Source organism: Roseinatronobacter sp. NSM (assembly GCF_052379845.1). NCBI lineage: Bacteria > Pseudomonadati > Pseudomonadota > Alphaproteobacteria > Rhodobacterales > Paracoccaceae > Roseinatronobacter > Roseinatronobacter sp. NSM. Next base: position 62,098 of record NZ_JBQTCF010000014.1, read on the forward strand.
TCAAGCCGGTCATCGCGCAGCACATGGCGAATTGGCCCGCGCGCGGCAATATCGGCAATAAGGTCTGATTGCAACGCCCATGCAGGATGGGTGGTCATGCCCGTTTGGCCATTCAAATTCGCATGCAAGAAGCGTAAGAACGCTGCAAAACCGCGTTTGTGGTCTGCGGGGCTGTAGTCACCCGGAGGGCTGTCGTTCTGTGGCAGGGTAATGTCATATGTGCGTATCAGGAACTGGCACAGATTTTTGCGTGCCCCCTGCAGAACCTGCCTGCGATAGACCTCATGCGCCCGATCCAGCGGGTGACGGGTTACCGTGAAGGAAATATGGCCGGAATTGGCGCGCAACCACTCCTGCCAGCTGTCCGGGCTGAACGCGCCCAGCAGGGTGTCGCGCGTGGTGTCATCGATGGCCGCCATCCAGTCCAGCACATCCGTATCATCGCCCCCCGCCAAGGGCGCATAGGCCAGCGCAACATTGCGGCACGCCCGATACGCCCAGACCATGCCGCCACGCGCAGGATCGAAGGACGGGGTGCGCGACAGGTTGAAACGGTCCAGCCGCGCCATACCCTCGCGCACGGCATGAAAATTCGTGAGTTTCTGTTCCAGTGGTTCGGGGTTCTGGCGCTTCAGCTTGTCAGATGTTTTGTCAATCCGCGCCGGGCTTCCCAGCCATTTTGCCAGCCCGTTCAGAACTGCCAGATCATTGGCATCATCATAGGCAATGTAGAATGCCGACTGCCCAAATGTTTGCAACATGCGCTGAATGCGCAGTTGGAACGCCTGAAGTTGCGTGACGTGATGTTCAAATTCCACCGGATCAAACGTAACCTGCGCGCTGCGTTTCGTCTTTACATCGCCCAGTTTCCATTGCTGCGTGGTCTGCGCAATTTTCAGCGACACATAACTGTCCAGCGGGTTGCGGGTCAGAACAATCTTGGCGCAACGCGGGTCTTCCATGATCGTGTTCAGAATGCGCGGGTCATGGTCGTGGAAATACCGGAACCCCGCCAGACCGTCATGCTGGCGAATGGCATCCAACAAGAAAAGGGGGTTCGTGTCGCGCTGTGCCTGCGAAATGCCCAGCAATTCGTCACACCCCTGATGACCCATAAAGGCCGGGTTGAACACTTCGCCCAGACAGGTCAGCCCCTCAAACTCATTCAGGTTGGATTCCAACAAGTTGGACCCAGTGCGCATTTCTGCAAGCACAACGAAATAGGTGACCTCATGCGGGGCTGTCATGTCCACTCCAAAAACGTTGCGGTTACCGCTTGTAGTCTTGCAGCAAGACTGGCGGTAATCCAAGATTGCGCAAATGCGCCAGATAATCCTCAAATCCGTCCAAAGGCATGGTTTCAGGCAGCCCGGTCAGCGCCCCTGCAACATCTGGAAAGGCCGCGCCGACAGTCTGTGACAAATAGCGCTGCGGGTCTTCCAGAAACTCTGCCAGCGTCCAGACACGAATATCTGCAGCCGCCCATTTCGATTGCAAAATGGCAATGAAATCCTGTTCGCGCCGTTGCAGCCAGCCAATATGCCCCAGCACATCATCAACCGTATACTCGCCGCGAAACAGCGGCAGGATGAAACACCCGCTGATAACTGAAATCTGCGCGTTGCGGTCGGTGGCCATAAACCAGTTCAGGTCCGGGGTCATTGCGTCGCGGCTGTTATAGGAAAAACACTGCCGTTCGCCCCGCGTGGCCCAGATAAGATTGGCCAGAAACATGCGCGGGTTATAGTCGCGCAGCGCTGCTGAATTGCTGATTGCGCCGTGATATACCTGTGCGCCGCCGTGGAATTCTACCTTCTCGGGGGCGAAAATATGGCCATGCACGCGGCAATTCGTGGTCTGGCCCAGCCAGAAATCAAAATTGCGGAAAAGCTGCTGAAACCCGCAAAACACCGAATAGGGCGCCGCAGTCTTGGCGGTTGCGCTGTCGTCCAGCGGAAAGCGGCTTTGCATATACAGCCCGGCGCGCCCGTCACTGCGCTGTTTGGCAGCAAGTTCAAAATAGCGGTCAATCTTGGTGGGTTGCGGGTCCACAGGTGTTTCGCGCGCAGGGTGATCAGACAGGAAGAAATCATACAGCGCCTGCGCATCAGGCCATAATTTGCGCGCAACAAAGCAATCAGACCGACGCAAAAGCTGCAAGTGGTCGTCGTAAAACAGGTTGGGCCGGCCATTGCGGTCAAATTTCACCAATGTGAGCGACCGGCTTTCTATACGGTCGGACACCATGCGCACCATGGTCTGGAAATAGCTCTCATCGGGAATCCAGGTGCCCTTGAAATAGCGGTCATAGCGCGCGCGCTTGGGGTGGGTCAAAATGCCCTGCAGGGTTTTACGCGACAAACACCACCATTGCGACCCCATATGCGGCTGCAACGGGCGCGGAACCGCCCGGCTAATGCCAAACCGGCGCTGAATGTCCACCAACGCATCGAACGCCCATTTATGGCGCTTCCATGACAGGGGAAAATGCAGCGTGAAACGTTCTTCGGACAAACCGCCCTTGATCCATGCGGCATGACCGATGGACACGGATTCAATGAAATCCACATCGCGGCGTGTGGCCAGCCAGTCCACCAGTTCCGCCGCCGGGCGCAGGGGAATGCATGCCCCCGAGGTCAGCAACACATGCTCGACCTGCGCGAAGTCGCGCAGCATCTGGTCTGATGCGGCCTGCGTGGCGGCCACGATGGGCCATGTGCCCCATTCGCAGCGGAACCGCGCGCTGAAACGCAACAAGGGATGATTGCCAAGGTCCTGTTTGAACGCATCCATCTGTGCGGCACTGACGGCGCGATCCACATGAATGACCACCGGACAATTCGCAGCCAGCCAGAACCGCGCCACTTGTGCAGCGCGGTGCAAGGCGGTGTGACACAACATGACAATACCAAGCGATGATGTCCCGGCTGCGGGTGCGGGGCGGGGGTCGGTGCTCATGCCCAGTCTCCTTTTGACATCAATCCAAGGATTTCAAGCTGGCGCCAGTTGATATACTCGGTCGAGAAATCGCACCACAAATCCCCCTGATCCTGCAGCCCCCGGTCATAGGCCACATATTCACGACTGCCCGCATAATGCTGGCCGCGCACCAGTTCCTCGCGGGCTTTGGCCACGATGGTGTCCAGAAACTTGGCATGCAACAATACCCCCGAGGCCTGCTCGCCGCCATTGTCGTCATACACCTTGTTCAGCCCGCGCGGCAGCAGCATATGCGTTGAACTGACATAGGCGTATTTGCGCGACCAGTGCACAAGCGGCGTTTTGTTCAGGGCGGGGGCCTGTTCGGGCCGACCCCCGTGAAATGCACGCGCGCGCACGCCGCCCTGTATCCACAGGTTTTGCAGCTTGGCGTTGCGTTTGATCGAATAGTTGCACGCATCAAACCAGCGCGCAATTTCAAACGGGTTCTGACCGCTGGCATAGGGATGGGCGGTCACTGGCCCCTTTGGATACATGTCCAGCAACATGGCAGAAAATGACCGCCGCCCCTGACTTTCCAGCCAATCGGTCAACGCATGCAAGGGGCGCGTGTCACAAAACGGATAGACCAGAAACTCATCGACATCGACAACAAGTGTCCAATGCCCTGCCCCATAGCGCCATTGCAGATGGTTCAACCAGTCAACCCCGAAGCACGACGCCTTGTAGCTGGCCCCGGTCACCCACAGCGACACGTCTTTCTGACCTTCCAGATATTCTGTCGTGCCATCATCAGACCCATTGTCAACCATCAGGAAATGGCCAACCCCCTGCGCGCGGTAATAGTCCAGAAAATACGGCAACCGCACCAGTTCATTGCGCAGCGTCGTAAACGCCAATATGTCCCCGTCCCGAATATGCGAGGTGCGGTTGACGCGGGCTTTCAATTCCAGACTTTTGCGCAAGGCCCGCATCAGCTTTACCTGACGTTGCGCACGCAGTTTCAATTGCGCCTTCAATGCCTTCATTCTGTCCACTCATACAACACTTGCGCGGCATTGCCCTGACAATAAGTCGCGCACCGCGCTACATTTACCCCGGCACGTTTGCCCAGCCAGACAGAAACATGCAACATTTCTTCCAACCAAAACTTAATAAAACGACAATCCGTGTTCAATCAGGCCCACCCCCCGCGCGATATCAGGCCAAGTTGCTCCAATTGCTGCCAGCCTTCGAACCGGGTGGATGCCGCGCACCAAAGATCGGGTGCCTGTGCCACAGCATCATAATAATTGTCAAACACTGCAGCATTGCCGAAATGCTGCGCGCGCACTTTCTCAACCGGGGCTTTTTCAACGATCGTATGCATGAATTTTGTGTGCAGCAATGCGCCTGCAATCCCCTCGCCGCCCGCGCGGTCATAAAAGCGGTTCAGTGACCGTGGCAGCGCGGAATGCGTCGAATTCACCCATGTATTATGCCAGCTCCATTTTACCAGCGGCAGTTTTGTCAGGGTGGGGGCGCGGTTGGGGGTGTCGTGGAAAAACGCCCTTGCGCGCGGGCCGCCCTGTATCAGCAGGCAATCCAACAAGGGTTTATGCGCAATGACGTAATTGCCCGCATCAAACCAGTTCAACACCTGCAGCGGGTCCGCGCCCGCAGGACAGGCCACACCATCCAGTGGCCCCTTTGGATACAGGTCCAGCATCATGGCGGGCAGGCTTTGTTGGCCTTGAGTGTCCAGCCAGTCGGCCAGCGCCCCCAACGGGCGGGTTTCCCAATGCGGATAGATCAGCAATTCATCCGCATCCGCCACCACGCACCACCGCCCCGACCCGTAGCGCAGCATCAGCGCATTGATCCAGTCCATACCAAAGCGCGATGCCTTGTAGCTGGCCGAACTGCCCCAGACAGAGGTGTCTGCCTGATCCAGCAGCACTTGGCGCGTGCCATCGGTGCTGTCATTGTCGACAAACAGGAAATGCCCGACACCCAGCCTGCGGTAATGGTGCAAAAACCAGTCGATACGCTCGCGTTCATTGCGAATGGTGCACAACAGCAAGATGTCGTTGCGCGCCCATGTCCCGCGCTTCACCACCTTCAATTCCCGCGCCTTGACAATGGCGCGCGCGCGCAGACGGCGGCGTTTCCAGCGCATTCGAAAATCAAACCAGCGATCTTGAGACAGGGGAATTGGGGTCAGCATATGCCAGTCATGCGCCAAGGGTCCGCAGCAAGGCAAGAGCAAACACATCTGCGCCACGACATCGCGCGCCACAGGGCAAACGAAAAAAGGGGGCGCGTGCACCGCACCCCCCTTTATAGCCATGTCGTCGTTACTGCGCGGCCTGCCGCTGTGCCATCATGTCCATCAGGAATTCATCAAGTTCGTCGCGCAATTCATCCCGCGCCAGCCCGAAGGCAACAGTGGCCTGCAAGAACCCCGCCTTGGACCCGCAATCATAGCGCTGCCCCTCGAAGCGGAAGCCATAGACATTGCGTTTTTCCTCAATCTCGCGGGCAATCGCATCGGTCAACTGGATTTCACCGCCCACCCCCGGTTTGATCTGGTCCAGATGGCGCATGACATCAGGCGACAGGACATACCGCCCGATCGCGGCCAGATTGGACGGTTGCGTGCCCGGCGCAGGTTTTTCCACCATTCCCGACATAGGCAGAATTGGCCCGATTGCGGGCGGGACGTCCATAATGCCATAGCTGGACGCCTTGTCAGGGGCCACTTCCATGGCCGCAATCATGTTGCCGCCGGTTTGCGCGTAAGCTTCGATCATTTGCTGCAGACAGGGCTTGTCTGCGGCGATCACGTCATCGGGCAACAGCACCGCGAAGGGTTCGTCCCCCACCAGATGGCGCGCGCACCACACCGCATGCCCCAGCCCCAGCGCCTGATGCTGGCGCACATAGGCAATTGCGCCACTGTCCATATTCGTGGCCTGCAGGGTTTCCAGAAGTGCGGTCTTGCCCTTGGCTTTCAACGAATTTTCAAGTTCCGGGGCGTGGTCGAAATAATCTTCCAATGCACCCTTGCCGCGCGATGTCACAAAAATGAATTCGGTGATGCCTGCAGCGCGTGCTTCGTCAATGGCGTATTGAATCAGCGGGCGGTCCACCAGCGTCATGATTTCTTTCGGAACTGATTTGGTGGCCGGAAGAAATCGTGTGCCCATGCCTGCAACGGGGAATACTGCTTTTGTAACCTTGCGCTTCATTTTTTCCATCCTGTTGTGCCTGTGAAGGTTAACGAATGGTTAACAATGAAAATGCGGCAGGTTTTGGGTCAAATCAGGGACAGTGCATGGCAATTGGCTTTTTTCCCGCAGCAGGGCCGTTTGACCGGCCCTGCCTGCCTTGGCGAACAGGCATTGACGCTATGCCGGCAACAGCTCAACTGTTGGACTGGCCGCAATGAAGAAAGGGTTTTCATATCCCGCTTTGCCATAGGCAAGAACCGTGTGGTCGGAAAAAGTCACCACACGCCCGCCAGCCCCGCGCAAGACCGCATCCCCCGCGGCCGTGTCCCATTCCATTGTCCGCCCCAGTCGGGGGTAGAAATCCGCCTCCCCCGAGGCGACAAGACAGAATTTCAGCGATGACCCGGCGCTGCACAGATCCGCGACATTGTATTGGTCGATGTAATCATTTGTCGCCTGATCCCGGTGGGATTTCGACGCGACCACCAGCAACGCGCCCATATCGGCCTTGCGCAGCTGCAAGTCACGCAAACTTCCTTGTGCCGTGTCGTGAAAGGGTCCGGCCTCCTCTACGCTGCGCCCGTCGGCGCGGGTATAGAACATGCGCCCCTTGGCCGGGGCATAGACTACCCCGCGCAACGGCACACCGTTTTCGACATAGGCGATGTTGACAGTAAAATCCCCACGCCGGTTGATGAATTCCTTGGTCCCGTCCAGCGGGTCCACGATAATGAACCGCTCCGCGCTGACACCATGGCTGTTTGCCTGTTCTTCCGTCACGACGGCCACGCCGGGAAAAGCGCGCGCCAGCCCTGCGGAAATGACCGCATCGGCGGCCTCATCGGCTTCGGTGACCGGGCTGTCATCGGATTTGGTGCGAATCTCGAAATCGGGGCGGTCGTAAATGGCCATGATGACCTTGCCGGCCTGCAAAGCAAGCGTGCGGAATTCGGTTTCGATCTTCTGGAAATCAACAGATGCCATAATGCTATCCTTTTGTGGTCGTCGCGTATTCAATGATCTGGCCCCGGTTCAAGGCCGATTGCCCAAATCGGTGTTTCGGGTTATGCATGGGTTTGACCTGACGGACGTGGCGACGCAACCCACACCTGAACAAAGAGCTTGGAAAATGTATTCTTCCCCCGGGCGCAGCTCGATTTGGGCGCAGTTCTTCACAACACTGACCCTGATTTTCAATCAAGGGGTGCGCAATGTGCGCAAAAGCCATGGCAATGCAATCATCGGGCTTTTGCTGAACATTACGCAAACGCTGATCCTTGTTGCCGTGTTCATGGTGATATTCCTGTTTGCAGGAATGCGCGCGGGGGCGGTGCGCGGGGATATCTTGCTGTATCTTATGACCGGGGTGTTCATGTTCATGGCCCATGTCAAGGTCATCGGTGCCGTTGCCGGGGCCGAAGGCCCTGCATCTGCGATGATGAAACACCGCCCCATGAACCCCATTGTTGCCATTGGTGGCGCCGCATTGGGGGAATTGTATATTCAGGTTGTTACAGTCGTTGTCTTGTTGTTTTTGTATCACGCCTTATGGACGCCGCTAACCATTTACCAACCCATCCAGACCTTTGCGGTCTTTCTGAGCGTGTGGTTCGCTGGGCTGGCCATCGGCATTGTGATGTATGCCATCAAGCCATGGGCGCCCAGTGCCAGCAAGCTGATAACCATGTTTTACACGCGGCTAAACATGGTGGCGTCGGGCAAGTTCTTTCTGGCCAATACGCTGCCTGAATCCGTGCTGCCCTATTTCATGTGGAACCCGCTGTTTCATGCCATCGATCAGGCGCGCGGCTATGCGTTCATCAACTACAACCCCATGCATACATGGGTGTACTACCCGCTGGTGTTTGGCGGCTGCGCACTTGTTCTGGGGCTTATGGGCGAATTCTACACCCGGTCGCGCGTGTCCATGAGCTGGTCTGCAAAACACTGACGCAGACCAGCGCCACAAGCATGGACGGCTACGGCGCAGTGATGTCGCGCAAGATGGACCGAACGGCACTTGCAGGGTCAGTGGCCTGCCAGACGGGCCGCCCGACGACAATATGATCAGCCCCTGCCTGAAGGGCGCGCGCGGGCGTGGCCACGCGTTTCTGGTCGCCCAGATCAGCGCCTGCGGGTCGCACGCCGGGCGTGACAATCAGTTTTCCCGCAGCTTCTGGCAGTGCGCGGATGGCAGCCGCTTCTTGCGGGCTGGCAATCACACCATCAGCCCCCGCCGCCAGGGCGCGCGCGGCGCGTTCCAGCGTAATTTCAGTCACGTCGCCGGGCCGGATCATGGCCGCGTCCAGATCGCCCCGATCCAGCGATGTCAGCACCGTGACAGCCAGAATTTTCAGCCCGGACCCGCCTGCACCTTCTTTCGCAGCGCGCACCACATGCGGATCGCCATGCACCGTCAGAAAATCCAGATCATATTGCGCAATCCCCCGCACCGCCGCTGTCACAGTCGCGCCAATGTCAAAGAACTTCATGTCCAGAAAAATGCGTTTGCCATGTTCCTGTTTCAACTCATTGGCCAGCGCCAGCCCGCCGCCCGTCAGCATGCCCAGCCCGATCTTGTAGAAGCTTACGCTATCGCCAAGCTGCCGCGCCAGTTCCAGTCCGGCAAGGGCATTGGGCAGGTCAAGGGCAACTATAAGGCGGTCATCGCTGGTCATGGTCATGGCGCGGCATCCTTTCCGGGGTTGGGGTTGACCGGCCCTAGCGGATTGCGCCCGCCCTGACAAGATGGCGCAACGTGAAAGCCTGCGGCGCGCGGCGGGTGCATTGCGCATGTCGCGCATAAGTAGCAACCGGTTCTGCGCAAAAAGACATGCGACAACAAAATGTTACGGTGGGCCGCGTGAATGCGAATGAACGCGACACGCTCTAATCAAACAAGCTGCGCAATGTATCGCTGAGCATGCGTGTAATCAGGTCTTGGGTGACGTATCCGGTGGGGTTCAGGTCAAAATGCGCCTGCGCGCGCGCAATTGCCTGACGCGATTGCCTGTCAAAGGTCCCGTCCGTCGCGCCCGGTTCAAACCCCATCCGCGCCAGCCGCTGTTCGATCAGAACGCGTGTCGGCCCGGTCAGGCCAAGCGCGGATTCGGCGGCGCGGGCATCCGCATCGGCCTGCGTGTCGGGGCTGTCGGTCGCGGGCGGGTCCAGCATGTCGATGCGGGCAATCGCTTCTGTGGCGTAATCGCCCTCGGGCCATGCCACCAGATAGCGTTCATAGGCGTCCACGCTGTCGCGCCCGCGCGCCTGTTCCCACGCTGCGCGGTCACGCCGCTGGCGCTGCGTGGTTTCCATCTGCGCCAGCCGGTCGCGCGCCAGACCGGCAAATATGCCTTGCGGGTAGCGTTCCAGATAGCTGCGCAGCCCGGCTTCATCAGCGCCCGCGCCCGTTGCATCCCAGAATGCGCGATCGGCGCGCTCAGCGGCTTCGCGGCGCGCGCGTTCCTCGGCCTCGCGGGCGGCGGTGCGGCGGGCGGCATCTTCGGCAAGCTGCATCACCTGGCCGCGCGTCAGAAACCCCGTTTCGGCCAGATCATTGCCACTTTGCCAGCCGCGAATGGCCGCGCGCGTGCCCGGCCCGAATATGCCGTCAACCCCGCGTGTGTTGAACCCCATCGTTGTCAGATCGCGCTGGATGGCGCGGCGCTCCTCGCGCGTCAGGGCCAGTGCCTGCTCCACACGTTCGGGGGAATTGCGCAAACGTTCCAGCGCGGCGCGTGCGGCCTGCGCATTCAGACCATTCGGGAAACGGTCCAGATACGCGCGATAGGCATCTTCTGTGTCGCTTTGCTGCGCCTGTGCCCAGGCCTGACGGTCAGCGCGCGCCAGCGGCGCAAAACCGGCGGGCAAAAAGGGAACAAGGGGTGAAATCGTGCCTTCGCCCGACAGGCCGCGCGTCTGGTCCACCACATCTGACAAGACAGCACCGGGGCGCAATATGGCGCGTGTGCCCTGCACAACCTGAGGCACAGGTCCGCGCACAACGCCCACCCCTTGCGGCACCAACAGGCGCGGCGGAAGCCCCCCATCCAGCCCGTCCCCATAGCTGCCGCGCGACAAATCCGCCCCGCCAAGCCAGATTTGGGCACCATCACTGGCCGCGCTTGCTATTTCAAAAATAGTGTCCAGCCGCAGGCCCGCCCCGTCGGCCAGCGCAAGGCCCGGCGCGTCAGCATCGACCCCCAGAAACCACGCCCCCGCACGCGACTGCGCAAAATGCCCCGCAAGCACGACGATCACCCGCTCTGCGCCCGCGCGGTGCAATTGCGCATGCATGCCCGCCAATTGTGCGCGCATTTCTTCGGTGGTCAGGTTGCGCCCTGACACAACCTGGAACCCTGCGGTTTCCAACGCTGCGGTCAGCTCAAGCACCTGTTCCGCGCCGCGCAAACGGGCAGCATGATCATAGCTGTCATTGCCAATGACCAAGGCCAGCCCGCCCGCATGGACAGGCTTGATCGCCAGCAAAACGCATAGAACCACAAACCCAAAGCGCATGATGACACCCCGCTGTTGACACGAATCAGGGGCAGCTTAGTCGTAGCGGCGCAAATCCTCGATCACCAGCCCGTCATTGGGCAGTGACCCCGGCGGCACCAACTCGACCTCGCCCCTGAGTTTCAGGGTAGACAGCACACTGGCTTCATACAATGCCGGATTTGAGGCGCGGGTTTCAATTCGCACAGTCATCACGTCCTTTTCACCGTCGCGCGTGGCAATCACGCGGGCGCGGTGAATTTCCTCATGATGGGCGACAAGGGCGGCCACCTGTTCGGGGCGCACGAACATTCCCTTGATTTTCGTCGTCTGGTCGGCGCGCCCCATCCAGCCCTTGATGCGCATATTGGTGCGCCCGCACGCGCTTGTGCCGGGTAAAACGGCGCTAAGATCCCCGGTGGCAAAGCGGATCAACGGATAATCGGTGTTCAGTGTGGTGACAACAACTTCGCCCACCTCGCCTTCGGGGACCGGCTCGCCTGTGCCGGGACGCACGATTTCGACAATCACGCCTTCATCCACCACCATGCCGTCCATGGCATCGGTTTCATAGGCCACATTGCCCAGATCGGCGGTTGCATAGCACTGGCGGCAGGTAATGCCGCGCATGGCATAGAAATCACGCAAGGACGGGAACAGCGCGCCCCCGCCCACAACGGCCTTGGTAATCTGCAGCGCGACGCCCATTTCATCGGCCTTTTCCAGAATGATCTTCAGGAAATCGGGTGTTCCCGCATAGGCCGTGCTGCCAATATCGCGCGCGGCGATCACCTGCAATTCGGTCTGGCCGGTGCCTGCGGGCAACACAGTGGCGCCCACAGCGCGCGCGGCATTTTCAAACATCATGCCCGCGGGCACCAGATGATAGGAAAAACAATTCTGCACCACATCCCCGCGCCCAATGCCGCTGGCGTGCAAAAACCGCCCCAAGCGCCACCAATCCGGCGCGACACGCCCCGGTTCATAGATCGGGCCGGGGGATTGAAACACATGGTCGAATTCCGCCAATGGCCGTGCGGACAACCCGCCAAAGGGGGGATGCGCCGCCTGCGCCCCTGACAGGTCGGATTTGCGCAGCACCGGCAACCGCGCAAGCGCCGCGCGATCCATGATCGTGGCTGCATCCTGCTGGCCCAGATGGGCCGCAAGTGCGGGCGCCTGCAGCGCTGCCGCAACCACCCTTGGCAGGGCAAGGGCATGATCGGCGCAACGCGCATCCTGTGATCGGGTTTCCAAAGGGTCAAACGGGGTCATGGCGGTGCCTTTTGGGGGGCTGGGCGGCGGGGGGACTGACTGAAGGGCCGGCATCAGGCCAACCAGCGTTTGCGGCGGCGGTAGCTGCGCACATCACGGAAACTTTTGCGGCCCTTGTCGGACATTCCCAGATAAAATTCCTTCACATCGGGGTTTTCGCGCAGATCCTGCGCCTTGCCTTCCATCACGATACGCCCGTTTTCCATGATGAACCCGGTTGTCGCGTAACGCAGCGCAACATTGGTGTTCTGCTCGGCCAGCAGGAAGGTAACGCCCTGTTCGCGGTTCAGGCGGGCAACAATCTCGAAAATCTGTTCGACCAGTTGCGGGGCAAGGCCCATGGACGGTTCATCCAGCAAAATCATGGATGGGCGCGACATCAGCGCGCGCCCGATGGCCGTCATCTGCTGTTCCCCGCCTGAGGTGTAGCCCGCCTGACTTTTGCGGCGTTCCTTCAGACGGGGGAAATATTCATATACAAGGTCCAGTTCCGCAGCCACCGCCCCGCGCCCGTCGGTGCGGGTATAGGCGCCGGTCAGCAGGTTTTCTTCCACTGTCAGATGTTCGAAACAATGGCGACCTTCCATGACCTGCACGACACCGGATTTCACCAGTTCCGCGGGGTCCAGCCCCACGACATTGCGCCCCTCATACAGGATGCTGCCTTTGGTGACTTCGCCGCGTTCGGAATGGATCAGGTTTGAAATCGCCTTCAATGTGGTCGATTTTCCCGCGCCATTGCCGCCCAGAATGGCCGTGATACCGCCCTTGGGCACATCAAGGCTGACACCCTTCAGCGCAAGGATGACGTGGTTATACAGCACTTCGATATTGTTGACTTCCAGAAGGGTGGTCTGCGTGGGGCTTGCATCAAGCATGGCATGGGGCCTTCGCGTTCAAGGTGGGGCAAGGTCCCGGGCAAGGCCCGGAACCTTTGGGGTCATCAGTTCAGACAGGCCGGGGTGATGTCGTTTTCAGCCGCGTAAGCAAGGCTGTCATCCATGGCCATTTCCATGATCAAGTCACGATCAGGCGAAATCCAGTCGGTGATCAGGTTCCATTCACCGGCTTCTGCGTCCCATTGCTGGATCATCGCTGCGCCAGAACCACCATGGTTTTCACACGCCACCGAGAAGGCAGGGCCGAAATTCGGCAGGCCCAGTTCGGCCATCAGTTCTTCGGTGATTTCCAGATTGGCCATACCATCGCGCATCATTGCCGGGGTAATGGCGGCCACACCGTGGATTTCCTGCGCTTTCTTCGCGGCCTCGACCGCCAGCATGGCCGCATACATCCCGCGCGAATACAGCACTGTGCCCACCTCGTCGCCGGTGCCCGCATATTTGCCGGTGTCGATGACATATTGCTGCATGTCAGCATAGATCGGGTAATCTGTGCCTGTGCCGTGCATCGCCAGCGCCTTGTAGCCATGCGCGCCCGCGCCCACGGGCCGCACGTCCTGCTGCGAGCCTGACCACCACACGCCGATGAAATTTTCCATCGGGAAGCGAATATTGGCAGCTTCCTGAATGGCAGTCGGGTTCATCACGCCCCAACCCCACATCACCACATAGTCAGGCCGTTCACGCCGGATCTGCAACCACTGGCTGCCCTGTTCCTGACCGGGGCTGTCCACACCGATGGTCACCAGCTCATATCCGTGGCTTTCGCCAAGCCGTGTCAATGTGGGGATGGGTTCGCGCCCATAGGCCGAATTGTGATACAAAAGCGCGATTTTCTTGCCCTCAAGGCTGCCGTCATTTTCGTCCAGCAAGTAGTTGATGATCACGCTGGCCCCGTCCCAGTAATTGGCCGGGTAGTTGAAGGTCCAGTTGAACACCTCGCCATTCACGGCCGATGTGCGACCATACCCCATGGTATGCATGGGAATTCCATCTTCCATGGTGCGCGGGATCAACTGATATGTGATGCCAGTTGACAGGGGCTGCAACACCAGCGGGTTGTCATCGCGGATGGACTGGTAGCATTCAACCCCGCGTTCGGTGTTATAGGCAGTTTCGCATTCGGTCTGGCGAATGGGCACCCCCCCGATGCCACCATCACGTTCATTGATCAGCGTCAGGTAATCGGAATACCCGTCCGCAAAGGGAATGCCCCCTGCCGCAAACGGCCCTGTCCGGTAGCTGAGGGACGGAAAATGCAGGGTATCTGCAAGGGTTGGCCCTGCTGCTATCATGGTTGCCGCAAGTGTTGCGGCCAGTTTGGTCATCTTCATTCGGTTCTCCTCCCATATGGATGACAGTTCAGTTTGGCCTGCCCCCGGTGTCAGTAAGGGAACGGCCACAGGCGCAATTTCTCTTTTATCGTGCGCCACAATGCCGCGATTCCGTGCGGTTCCACGATCAGGAAGGCCAGGATCAGCGCCCCCACAATCATGATTTCCAGATGCGCGGCCAGATCAGTGGGCCAGCCCAATGTGTTGACCAGCAACAGCTTCAGCAAAACCGGCCCCACGATCAGAAACGCCGCCCCCGCAAACGCCCCGAATATCGATCCAAGCCCGCCAATGATGACCATGAACAGAACAAGGAACGACTTGTCGATGCCGAACGCCTCGCCGGCCTCGGCCGCGCCCAGATAGACGGCGAACAGCAACGCACCGGATATGCCCACAAGAAAGCTGGACACAGCAAAAGCCGTCAGCTTGGCAATCAGCGGGTTCACCCCGATGATTTCTGCGGCAATGTCCATATCCCGAATGGCCATCCATTTGCGCCCGATGCTGCCGCGTGTCAGGTTGCGCGCAAGCCAGGCGCTTGCCACCAGAAAGCACAGACAGATCATATACATCGATACCGCTGATGCGCGCGGCCCGGTGACCGGCACCCCAAAGAGTTCGCGCGTCGGCGCCGAAATCATGCCAGTGGGCGAATAGTTGTAAAACCATGCCGTGCGCGTGAACAGCCAGATCAGGAAGAACTGCGCGGCCAATGTGGCCACGGCCAGATAAAACCCCTTGATGCGCAAACTGGGCAGGCCAAACAACACGCCCACACCGGCGGTCACGATGCCCGCAAGGATAATGACGAAAATGATGTTCAGGTCGGGAAATGCTGTCATCATCTTGTAGCTGGCATAGGCCCCCACCGCCATGAACCCCCCTGTGCCCAACGACAACTGCCCGCAATAGCCAATCAGGATATTCAGCCCCAATGCCGCAATCGCATAGATCAGGAAGGGCACGACAATTGAATTGGCCCAGTAATCATTGATGATCAGCGGCATGACCAGAAAGGCGAAGCCCAGCAGGATGTAATAGCCGTAACGATCGAACTTTATCGGAAAGGTCTGGCTGTCAGCGACATAGCTTGTCTTGTAATCGCCCGCTTCACGGTAAAGCATATCCCTAAACCCTTTCGATAATACGTTCGCCAAACAGGCCCTGTGGCCTGAACAGCAGGAACACCAGCGCCAGCATGTAGGCAAACCAGTTCTCGGTCGCGCCGCCGATGATGGGGTTCATGAAGAAGTCGAACAGCTTTTCCCCGACCCCGATGATCAGCCCGCCCACAATCGCGCCGGGGATGGATGTGAACCCCCCCAGAATAAGCACGGGCAGCGCCTTCAGCGCGATCAGCGACAGGGAAAACTGCACCCCTGATTTCGACCCCCACATGATGCCCGCAACCAACGCGACAATTCCCGCGATGGACCATGTAAGAACCCAGATGAAGCGCAGTGAAATTCCCACCGACAGCGCCGCCTGATGGTCGTCGGCCACGGCGCGCAGCGCGCGGCCCTGTTTGGTGTATTGCGAAAACACTGTCAGCACGGCCACCAGCACCGCAGCAATTCCCGCAGCCCAGACTTCCAACCGGTCAATATAGAAGCCGTAACCGAACCAGGCGAAGGTTGCTTCATCCACCGCCGAAGACATACCCTTGGGCAGGCCCACATCCAGCGCCTTGACCTCGGCGCCCCACATGATGTCCCCGACCCCTTCCAGAAAATATGCAAGGCCAATGGTTGCCATGAACAGAATGATCGGTTCCTGATTGACAAGGTGTTTCAGGATGAACCGTTCCACCAGAATGGCCAGCGCGATCATCACCAGCACTGTGGCCGGAATGGCCAGCAGGGTGGGCATGTTCCACCCGAAATGATGAAGCCGCGTGCCAAACATGGCATTGATCAGATGCGAGAACGGAATTTGCCCCGACTGGAACCCCACCAGCGTCAGCGCTGCAAACAGCGCCATCACCCCTTGGGCGAAGTTGAAAATGCCGCTGGCCTTGAAGATCAGCACGAAGCCCAGCGCCACCAGCGCATACATCACACCGGCAGTCAGCCCGTTAAGGGACGCTTCCAGCGCAAAAAGTAACGTATCAGACATGTCTGCCCCCTCCCCCGAGGTCTGTCGCCTGCTCAGTCATGGGCAACCCCAAGATAGGCGTTGATCACTTCTTGATTGTTGCGCACCTCCTCAGGGGTGCCGTCCCCGATTTTCTTGCCGTAATCCATGACCACCACGCGGTCGGACAAGTCCATCACCACGCCCATGTCATGTTCGATCAACACTGTGGTGGTGCCGAACTCGTCATTCACATCCAGAATGAAGCGGCACATGTCCTCCTTTTCTTCGACATTCATGCCCGCCATGGGTTCGTCCAGCAGCAGGATGCTGGGTTCGGCGGCCAATGCGCGCGCCAGTTCCACACGCTTCTTCAGCCCGTAGGGCAAGCGTGCCACCGGCGTTTTGCGGATATGCTGGATTTCAAGAAAATCGATGATCTTTTCGACCTGCGCGCGGTTCTGGGCTTCTTCGCGCGCGGCGCGGCCCCACCAGATGGCCTGCTGCAGCATATTGGCTTTCATGTGGTGCAACCGCCCGGTCATGATATTGTCCAGAACGCTCATCCCTTCAAAAAGCGCGATGTTCTGGAAGGTGCGCGCGATCCCTTGTTGCGCCACCTGATAGGGGCGCATGCGCGGGCGCTTGTATCCTTTATAGATCACCTCGCCTTCTTGCGGATGATAAAACCCTGAAATCACATTCAGCATGGACGATTTGCCTGCGCCATTGGGTCCGATGATGGCGCGGATTTCCCCCCAGCGAATATCAAAACTGATGTCCTTGATGGCCACAACCCCGCCAAATCGCAGGGTGATGTTGCGCATTTCCATGGCAACGCCCCCGATCTTGCGCCCGTCTGAAGTGGTATACCCCTCATCGGAATTTGTATCGAGCATCTCTCCCCCCTGCCCGTTCATTCTGCGGCCACCTGTCGGGCGATTGTGCCAAACACTTTTGCATCGCGGATTTCCAGCGTCGCTTTCAAAACGCCCTTGCGCCCGTCTTCATAGGTGACTTCGGTTTCGGTGTAGATGCTGCCCTTGCCCGCATAGAGGGCGTCGATCAGATCGGCGTATTTCTCCTCAACGATGCGGCGGCGCACTTTGCGCGTGCGGGTCATTTCGCCGTCATCTGCGTCAAGTTCCTTGTGCAGCACCAGAAAGCGGTGAATCTGGCAACCCGACAGGAACCTGTCCTGTGCAACACTTTCGTTGACCTGTTCGACATGTCCCTGAATTGCGTCCAGCACGGACTTCAGCCCGGCCAGTTCCTGATAGCTGGAATAGGCAATATTGTTGCGTTCCGCCCAACTGCCCACAGCACTCAGGTCAATATTCACGAAGGCCACGCAGCGGTCGCGCCCGTTTCCGAAAACCACCGTTTCCAGAATGTTGGGAAAGAATTTCAGCTTGTTTTCCACATATTTGGGCGCGAACATGCCGCCATCGGCCATTTTCCCCACATCCTTGGCGCGGTCGATGATGCGCAGATGGCCGGTGCCTTCCTCGAAGAACCCCGCATCCCCCGTGGCCACCCACCCTTCTGCGTCTTTGGTCGAGGCCGTGCTTTCAGCGTTCTTGTAATAGCTTTCAAACGTGCCCGGGGAGCGGTAGAATACCTCGCCATTCTCGGCAATGCGCACCTCTACGCCCGGTGAGGGGACACCCACTGTGTCGGACCGCACTTGCCCGTCAGGCTGCTGGGTAATGAACACGCTGGCTTCGGTCTGGCCATAAAGCTGCTTCAGGTTGATGCCGAGCGCGCGGTAGAAATCAAAAATCTCCGGCCCGATAGCCTCGCCCGCGGTATAGGCCACCCGGATACGCCGCAGGCCAAGCGTGTCTTTCAACGGGCCATACACCAACAGAGTGCCCAGCGCGTATTTCAGCCGCTGCATTGCCCCCACAGGCTTGCGGTCCAGCAGCTTCGGGCCAGTGTCGCGTGCAAACTCCATGAAATGGTGGAACAACCGCCGCTTGATGGGCGATGCATCTTCCATGCGGATCATTACTGTGGTCAGCATGGTTTCAAAAATGCGCGGCGGGGCGAAATAATAGGTTGGTCCGATCTCGCGCAAATCCGTCATCATGGTTTGCGCGGATTCAGGGCAGTTGACGCAAAATCCCGTCCAATAGGCCTGCCCGATGGCAAAAATGAAATCCCCCACCCATGCCATGGGCAGATAGGCCAGAATTTCATCGCCGGGGCGCAGATTGTCGAATTCCGAACTGTTCTTCGAGGTGATGATGATGTTGCGATTGCTGAGCACCACGCCCTTGGGCTTGCCGGTGGTGCCCGATGTATACAGCATCACACAGGTGCTGTCCCAGCCCAGTGCCGCGATACGCGCGTTCAGTTCCGGTTCCAGCCGGGTTTGCGCCGCGCGCCCTTCGCGCATGACATCGTCCAGCCAGTTCATATGGCTGTGGTCGTATTTGCGCATGCCGCGCTTGTCCAGATACAGGATTTCATCGATGCAATGCACCGTTTCCTGAACTTCCAGCACCTTGTCGACCTGTTCCTGATCACCGCAAATGACAAAACGCGCGCCGCAATGGTCCAGCACATAGGCCATTTCTTCGGCAACCGCGTCCTGATACAGCGGCACGGGAATGGCCCCAACCGATTGCGCCGCGACCATGGACCAATACAGCGCCGGGCGGTTGCGGCCAATGATGGCAACATAATCGCCCTGTTTCATGCCCAGCGCCACAAACCCCAGCGCCATGGCGCGCACATGGTCATGGGTCTGCGCCCATGTCCATGATTGCCAGATGCCGAATTCCTTTTCGCGATAAGCTGTCTGGCGGCCGTATTGTGTTGCATTGCGTGCCAAAAGTGCAGGGATGGAACAAAGCCCGTCCAACGCTGCGTTGGGTGCTGCTGTAGTGGTCACAGACATCCTCCTCATTGTGTCGGTCACTGCAGGCAAGCCAGCCCTCCGCTGCTGCCTTGCTGCACATGCGCGCGCGCATCCCGAACGTGTGTGGTTATGTGGTCGTGCGATTCTTGCGGCAGTTTTACCCAAACCTTACGAATTGTAACGCGCGATGTTCTGGGCTTCCGAACGGCACAGCGACAGTCTAGGGTTCAGACAAGGACGGGCGTTTGACCGGAACAGGGGGGGCGCAGGCGTGGCATTGACAGAAAACACCCGCATCAACCTGATGGCGGCGGGGTTGAACATGATCCAGCAGGCGCTGTCAATTTTTGACAGCAACCTGCGGCTGTCGGTCAGCAACCAGCGCTATCAGGAAATGTTCGAACTGCCCGAACATCTGGTGCAGCCCGGCGTCGCGTTTGAAGATACAATCCGCTATCTGGTGTCGCGCGGCGAATATGGCCCGGTTGACGACGACGAACAGGCGGTGCGCACCCGCGTGGAGGCTGCGCGCGCCTTTGTCCCCCATTACATGGAACGCCTGCGCGCCAATGGCCGCTGGATCAGCGTCGAAGGTGCGCCGCTGCCACAGGGCGGCTGGGTGACTGTCTATACCGACATTACCGAAGTGAAGCTGCAAGAAGGGTTGCTGCGCGCGCGGTCAGAAGAATTGTCGGACGAGTTGCTGGCCCATGCCGAACGGCTGGCCGCCACCAACCGCGCGCTTGCCGCAAGCAACGCGGCCCTTGAACAGGCCAAGCGCGAATTGACGGAAATGGAGGCCCGCACCCGACTGACCACCGAAATGATGCCCGCCCATATCGCGCATATGGATTGCGATCTGCGCTATACGTTTTCCAACCGGCGCCTGTCGTCCATCTTTCCGGGATTGCCGCGCAATGTTGTGGGCCACCCCGCTAAGGCAGTTCTGGGCAGCATGTATCAAAAAATACTACCGCTTCTGGAACGGGCACTGGGCGGGGAAAACGCGGTGCATGAATTCACCCATGACGACAGCGGGCGGCGTATTCGGCTGGCGCTGACACCTGACCGCGTGGGCTGCGGGCCGATCAACGGTATTTACATCATGTCCATGGACGTGACCGAGGAAACACAGGCCCGCGCCGCCCTGGCCCAGACGCGCAAGCGCGAACTGGCCGCGCAGCTGTCATCTGGCATGGTGCATGATTTCGGCAACCTGCTGACCATCATTCTGGGGCTGCAGGGGCAGTTGCTGCGCGCAGGCGCCCTGCCTGCGCAAGTGGCGCAACTGGCACAATCCACCATTGCAGCCGCACGCCGCGGCGGCGTGTTGCTGGACCGGCTTGCGTCCATTTCAGGCCACAGGGAATTGCAGCTGCGCCCGACAGATCTGTGCGCGCTGTTGCATGACCTGTCGCTGATGGCAGGCCCTGCCCTGCCCGACAACATGCACCTTGAGATGCAGGTTGCCCCTGACCTGCCGCATCTGATGCTGGATCAGGGGGTTTTGCAGGACAGTTTGCTGAACCTTATTCTGAATGCCCGCGATGCCATGGCGGGCATGGGCGGACAGGTCACGCTGACGGTCACCAGCGTGGCCAGCACATGGCTGGAACTGACCCTGACCGACACGGGCAAAGGGTTCAGCGACGAAGCGCTGCACAAGGCCCTTGATCCGTTCTTCACCACAAAAGGGGCGGACGGGTCGGGGTTGGGGCTTGCCATGGTCTATGACCAGATCACCCTGTCGGGGGGCACTGTGCGGCTGGCAAACCGCCCCGGCGGGGGGGCGCAGGTCACATTACGCCTGCCGTTCAAACCCGTGCCGCGCGGCCGCGCGCGCACCAGCGCCGGGCTTGTGTTGCTGGTGGAAGACACCCAAAGCATTCGTGAATCCGTGCGCGAAATGCTGTGTGACATGGGCCATAGCGTGATTGAAGCAACCACTGCGGATGAAGCGCTGGCGCTGGCTGATCTGCCGGATCTGGACATGATGCTGTCTGACATCAACCTGCCCGGCACATTGTCGGGTCTGGACCTTGCGCGCGCCCTGCGCGCACGCGGGCGCATGCGGCTGTGCCTGATGACAGCGCTGCCCGCCCATGACCATTTGCACCGCGAAGCGGCGGCGGAATTTCATGTCCTGACAAAACCGTTCCGCCCCCAAGACCTGCGCTTCACACTGGAAGGGATTTCATGACCGCCGCCCATATTGCCATTCTGGATGATGAACCCGAAATCCGGCAAATTCTGTCGCAGACCTTGCAGGATGCGGGGTTTGCGACCTCCTGTTATGCGCGCGCGACCGAATTTGAAGCGGCGCTGCGCAAGATCACCCCGGATGTGTGTCTGGTGGATCTGGGCCTGCCAGACCGCGACGGGCTGGCACTGGTGCACCGGCTTGCGCTGGAATCGGGGGCGACGATCATCATCATATCGGGGCGCGCACAGGTGCAGGACCGCGTTACCGGGCTGGAACTGGGGGCGGATGACTACATCATCAAACCCTTTGACCCCGCCGAAGTTGTGGCGCGTATCCGCGCGCGTTTGCGCAAACCTGCGGGTCCGGGGGCCAGCAGTCCGAAAACCGCGCATTTCAACGGGTGGGTTGCGCAGTTTGACCGCTATGTGCTGATTGATGAACAGGGTCAGGAAACCCCGTTCAGCCATGCCGAGGGGGAAGTGTTGCGCCTGTTTCTGGAAAGCCCCAAACGCCTGATTTCACGCGCCCAGATGCTGGACACTCTGGGCGGGGGCGCTGGTGAAAGCTTTGACCGCGCCATGGATGTGCGCATTTCACGGCTGCGCACCAAACTGTGCGAAGACCCGCGCAACCCGCGCCTTATCAAAACCATCTACGGGGCAGGCTACATCTTTCTTGGCGATGTCAGCTGGGGATGAAACACCGGGGCGGCGCTGGCACAGGTTGCTTTGTGTTTACAGCGCAGCCTGCATCGTTCAAGATATGGCAGATCTGACTTCAGCACAAAGGGGGGACGATGCGCAAATTTCTTGTCATTCTGGATGACAGCCGCGAATGCCTGAACGCCATCCGCTTTGCCGCGCTGCGCGCCGCCAAAACCGGCGCCGAGGTGCAGATACTGTCCATCATCAGCCCTGAAGAATTTCAGGGCTGGATCGGTGTTGCCGATGTCATGCGCGCCGAAACCCGAGAGCGGATCGAGGCGCATTTCGAAGTGTTCGCCAAATGGATGCGCGACCGGCAAGGGTTGCACCCCGAACTTGTCATCCGCGAAGGCGACGCTGTGGAAGAAGTGCTGGCCCAGATACATGATGACCCCGATATCGGGTTTCTGGTTCTGGGGGCGGGAACCGAAGGCAACAGCCCCGGTCCCATCGTCACGCAGCTGGTGCGCAATTCCGGCACGCTGCCAGTGCCCATCACAATTGTCCCCGGCGAACTTGACCGCGACAAGCTGGAAGCCATCGCCACGGGATAGCGCATGTCCCGTTCATGCCCCCCCTTTGCACATGTGACCAAATGCGGCTAGGTCTGATGCCAGATCGCACAAAACACAGGGAATGCCACCATGAAATTACTGCGCTTCGGCCCGAAAGGGCAGGAAAAACCGGGATGTCTGGATGAACAGGGCAATCTGCGGGACCTGTCAGGGGTGACCGATGATTTCGGCGGCGACACTGTGGCGCTGGACGCGCTGGCCAGACTGGCACAAATTGACCCCCGGACCCTGCCGCTTGTGGACCAGGGCACCCGCCTTGGCGCGCCACTTGCGCATGTGCCCAATTTCTATTGCATCGGGTTGAACTATGCCGCGCATGCCGCTGAAACCGGCGCGGAAAAACCCAAGGAACCGCTGGTGTTTTCCAAAGCCACATCCTCGCTTGCTGGTCCGCACGATCCCATCATCATTCCCAAAGGGGCCACGCGGACCGATTGGGAAGTGGAGCTGGGCATCGTAATCGGGAAACGGGCGCTGTATGTCGATGAAGCCGACGCATTAGGCTATGTTGCAGGCTATTGCGCGGTCAATGACGTGTCCGAGCGCGATTTTCAGAAAAATCGTGGCGGGCAATGGATCAAGGGAAAATCCGCGCCCGGTTTTGGCAAGATCGGCCCGTGGATTGTGACAGCGGATCAGGTGCCCGACCCACAGGGGTTGCGATTGCAGCTGTCAGTCAACGGGCAAACACGACAGGATTCGACCACCGCAGATATGATTTTCACGGTCGCGCAGATCATTTCCTATATGTCCCATTTCATGGAACTGGTGCCGGGTGACGTGATCGCTACGGGCACCCCGTCGGGCGTGGCGGCGGGCATGTCGCCCCCGCAATTCCTGCAACCGGGCGATGTTGTGTCGCTAAGTGTCGAGGGGCTTGGAACCCAAAACGCCCATGTCATAGCTGCCAGCTGAACGGCGCGCTGTGTCGCGGGAATTTTCATCCCCGCGACACATGTTGACAGCATCACGCAGCGGCCGCGCCCAAGGTTCCTGGAGCGTGTCGCGTTCATTCGCATTCACGCGACCCACTCTTACTTTATGGTGTCGCATGTCTTTTTGCGCAAAACCGGTCCCCACTTTTGCGCGACATGCTCTACAGGGGGCGTGCGTTATGGCCGTTATGTGACCGCATCTTTGAGCAGGCGCGCAATTTCGTCTTTCAGGGCCAGACGCTTGCGCCGCAATTCCACCTCATGATCCTCTGAGACAGGTTCCACCAATGTCTCTGCGCGATGAATGGCGCGGTTTATCTCATGATACTGCTCCGAAAGCTTCAGGAAATGCGCATCTTCCAGCTTCAGGCGGTGAATCAAATCTACGGAACCGGGAAATTCTTCGGCCAGTTCATGGGGGGTGTGCGACATGTACGACTCCTGTTTTTTTATCGTCCAGTCAACAATAATTCAAACAGCGATCGAAAACATTGATCTGTCGCAAATGAATTGAGCTAACCTGCCATTATTTCGCGCACACGTTGTGCCAGCCAGTCCAGTTGTGCATCGCGCAATCCCAATTCGCCCAAGTGGGCGGCAGTATTGATCAAATATTCGCTGTTCGGCCCGCGCCCGCCCCCTGCGCGCGCAATGATGCGCGCCTGTTCTTCCAGTTCCAGCCCGCCACAATACTGTTCGTGGTCGCGGTCAATAACATATGTCACAGCGTCCAGTTGCCGCCCGTCGCGCAAAGACAGCGTTTCGCGGCGTTCAAGATAGGCGGCTGAAACCAGTTCGCGCGCGCGCAGGTATTCCAGCGTTTCCTCGGCAATACGCGCGGGAATTTCAAAGGCGATCCCCTCGCAATGGCCCGCCCCCCTGTCCAGCGCCAGAACCAACCCCGGTTGTGCAATGGTGCCGCGATGATGGATCGAGCGCATGCAAAACGACCGCGTATACCCGTCCAGCCGCGCAATATGCCGACTGGACCACGCAAAGCCCGGATCCCATATCAGCGACCCATACCCGAATACCCAAAGTGAACTATGCCGCCGCATGTGACTGGTCCTTTTCCATGGGCACGGTGTAAACATGTTTTGTGCGATATTGAAAAGGGGCAAGTGATGCGCGTTTTATTGGCAACTGTGGTGTTGGCGGCGCTGGGGTATGGCGCATACTGGCATATTGCGGCGCGCAGTCTGGATGCACAGATCACCGCGACA
Source organism: Roseinatronobacter sp. NSM (assembly GCF_052379845.1). Lineage (NCBI taxonomy): Bacteria > Pseudomonadati > Pseudomonadota > Alphaproteobacteria > Rhodobacterales > Paracoccaceae > Roseinatronobacter > Roseinatronobacter sp. NSM. The sequence goes on from NZ_JBQTCF010000014.1 coordinate 86,840, forward strand.
CTGGCACATGGTCAGGCCATAAATGTTGCCGATTACACATTGGGCGGGTTCCCCCACAGGTTTGATGTGACGCTGAACGCCCCCCGCCTGCACCTGCCCAACACCACAGTGACATGGCAGGGCGATGTTTTGAACATTCACGCCCTCAGCTACCAGCCCCATCATGTGATTGCCGTGTTTCCCGCGCAACAGAATGTCACCTTGTTGCGCAAGGACTGGGTTGTGCGCAGCCCTGATGCACGCGCCAGCCTTGTTGCAGCCCCCATGCGCGGCGGGGCGCTGGACCGCGCCAATCTGGTGTTTGACGCGCCCGAATTTACGCAGGACATGCAAGTGCACAGGGCCGATTCCCTGCGCGCCGGCCTGACCCATATCAGCGATGCGCAATATCAGCTGGCGCTGGACCTGCCGGGCCTGCGCCCCGATCCGGCAGTGCGCGCGGCGCTGGGGGACACCGACACGCTACCGCCGCTTCTGGCGCGCAGTCGTATCATGGCAACACTGGAATTTGACGCCCCCTTGCAGGTGAACAGACCGCTTCCGGCGGTGCAGGACATCAACGTGACCGACGCGGAAATCATCTGGGGGGAAATTGGCCTTCAGGTGACGGGGCGCTTGCAGCCTGACCTTGATGGCACATTATCGGGGCAGTTGGACCTGCATATCACCAACTGGGATCAGGGGCTTGCGTTGCTGGTTGCAGGCGGCCTCATTGACAGCGACGCCGTGCAAATGGCCCATATGATGTTGACCGCGATGAGTGATCGGGAAACAGGCCAGCTTCAGGTGCCAGTGCAGGTGCGCCAGTCCGTCATGTCACTTGGACCGCTTGTTCTGGGCCAGCTGCCGCGCCTTTGAGTGTTTGCGATAGCGAAACCAGATTGCGCAAGGCAGGGCCGCCACCACGCCCAGACTGTTGGCAATAAAATCCGCTACTTCAGCCGAACGCCCGAAATGCGGCTGGATCAGTTCGACCGCCCCGCCATAGGCCACAAGCCCCACCAGTATAACGGGCCAGAATCGCATACGCGCCACATAGGCGGGACAGGCCACCGCGAAAAACACCCCGAAATGCACCAGCTTGTCCACATGTTCGGGAAAGCGCCCTTCGTTTTCGGGCACGGGCATCAACAAAACCACAGTCACGACAAGCAGCAACAAACCCGAGATGACCAGCGCGATACGGCGCTGGCGCGCTGAAATAACAGGTGGTTTGAACATGTGTTGCGGCGTCCCGGTCCGTGGCAAATGCTGCCGTCCGTGACAGAAACGCCCCGCAGGATCAAGCCCGCAGCCGCTCTCGGGGGGGGTCTTGACGCAACTGTGCGGTGATTCTGCCCATTGCCCGTTCTTCCAGCTGGCGAACACGCTCTTTCGAGATACCCAGATCCACGCCAATTTCGGCAAGGGTGCGGGGCACGTCCAGCAAGTGGCGTTCAGTGATGATGCGCTTTTCACGCGCGGGCAGGTCATCGACTGCGGAATACAACATCCGCCGCCTGCGCCGCGTTTCCATATCCTCCAGCACAAAATCTTCGGTGGCGGGGCTGTCATCCTCGATTGTGTCCAGCCAGTCGCGCCCGTCATCTTCGCCGCTGCTTTGGGGGGAATTCAGCGACAGATCCTGCCCGGACATCCGCCCCAGCATGATTTCAACCTGCGCTTCGGGGACGTCCAGTTCACGCGCGACCGATTTTGACAGCGCCTCGTTGCGGGTTTCGCCATCATCAAGCTTGGACAAGGTTTTGCGCAGATGGAAGAACAGCTTTTTCTGCGATGCATTGGTGGCGGTGCGCACCACCGACCAGTTGCGCATGACATATTCCTGCATGGATGCGCGGATCCACCACGCCGCATAAGTCGAAAACCTTGCGCCGTTTTCAGGGTCATATTTTTCCGCAGCGCGCATCAGGCCCAGATTTCCCTGTTGAATCAGGTCATCCAGCGGCATGCCGTAGCGGCGAAACCGTGTCGCAACTGACACGGCCAGACGGCTATAGGCGTTGATCAGGCGGTGCAAGGCGGCCTCGTCGCGCTGGTCGCGCCAGGCGATGGCAAGGTCGTGTTCGGTCTGCGGGGCCAGCATTTCGCGCTTCATGGCGTTGCGGATAAACTGGCTTGTTCTGGGGTCTCGTTGTTCCATGGCGTCCTCTTGTTCGCCGGTATGTATCGACTCGAAACTATAGCGTATCGCTATCAGTTTCCGCGCGGGCTTGTCAATGGCCCGACTGCGGATTACCTGCTGCGTATCACTGTGCATTCGCAAACGGGGCAATGGCACCAACATGACCCAGGATATGGCCGATCTGATTGTGCATCTTGCACGACTGGCGCAAAATACCGGACGCACCGAACTGACGGCGGCGCAATGGACGGCACTGCGGTTTTTCGCGCGCGCCAACCGTTTTTCGCGCACGCCGTCCGCATTTTCGGAATTCCACGCAACCACGCGCGGCACCGCGTCGCAAACGGTCAAATCCCTTGTCAGCCTTGGCCTGCTGCAGCGCCAAAGCAACGCGTCAGATGCGCGGTCAACCTTGATAGAGGTCACACAGGCCGGCCATGACATGCTGTGCCATGACCCGCTGGGCGACTTGCGCCGCGTGCTGGCCGCATTGCCCGCGGATTTGCGCCAGACCCTGTCTGTTGCCCTGCAGCGCGCGACCACGGACCTTGCCAGAATGCGGCAGGTTCCGACATTTGGCACATGCGCAGATTGCAGCCATTGCAAGGAAGGGACCGACACCGCGTATTGCCACTGCACCGAAAGCATGTTGACCAAACCTGAAATGGGCGCCTTCTGCATTGATTTCCAGCCAACAGACCGCGCAGGCTGATCGTCCGCGCGCAGGATCGGCATTATTTCTGCCTGTGCGCGTGCAGGGCTATGGTCTGCTGATCTGAACACTTGCCCCTTCTGACGGCTTTCCTTACACAGGGCGCCAACCCTATGGGAAACGTGGAAAGAGTTATCGCATGTCGAAGCCCAAACCCAAATCCGGCCAGAAATTTTCGGCCAAGAATATAGCCGCAGGCTTCCTGATGGGGCTTTTGGCGCTTAGCCTGCTTGGCTTCGGTGTCGAAGGGTTCGGCGGCAGTGCGCGCAGCATCGGCAGCGTGGGCGGGCGTGACATTTCCACCAATGAATATGCGCGCGCCCTGCAAAATGAACTGCGCGTCCTGCAAAGCCAGACGGGACAATCCATCACCATGGAACAGGCGCGTCTGTTCGGGCTGGACCAGATGGTGCGCGAACAGCTTGTCACCACTGCCGCGCTGAACAATGAAGCGCAACGTCTTGGGGTCTCGGCAGGGGATGAAACCGTGCAGCGCGAAATCCTGCAAGTCAGTGCGTTTCAGGGCCTTGGCGGGCAGTTTGACCGCGAAGCCTATCGCTTTGCGCTGCAAAATGCGGGCTTGAACGAATCCGAGTTCGAGGACTCAATCCGCGAGGATGTCAGCCGCAGCATTTTGCAGTTGGCTGTCATCAGTGCTGCGCGCGCCCCTGACATGCTGGTAACGCCCTTGCTGAACCATCAGGCCCAGACCCGCGATTATTCCATCCTGAGCCTTGGGGCTGATGATCTTGAAACCCCGGTGGGCATGCCAGATGACGCAGAATTGCAGGCGTTCTATGACGCTAATATTGATGACTACACCCTGCCGGAAGGCAAGCGCATCCGCTATGCGTGGCTGACGCCCGACATGCTGATCGACACAGTTGAAATTGACGAAGCTATCTTGCGCGACGCCTATGAGGCACGCGCGCAGGAATTCCGCCAACCCGAACGCCGCCTTGTTGAACGGCTGGTCTTTGCTGATATGCAGCAGGCCGAAGACGCCATGGCCCGCCTGACTGCCGGTGACATCAGCTTTGTGGACCTTGCAGCAGAACGCGGCCTGAGCATTGAAGACACCGATATGGGCGATGTGACGCGCGCCCAGCTTGGCACTGCCGCTGACGCTGTATTTGCGCTGACAGAACCCGGATTCGCGGGGCCTGTGGAAACATCCCTTGGGCCGGCAGTGTTCCAGATGAACGCCATATTGGCCGCGCGCGAAACCCCGTTCGAAGACGCGGCCCCGCAATTGCGCGAAGAACTGGTCGCGGACCGCGCGCGGCGCATCCTGTCAGATGATCTGGACCTGTTCGAAGACCTGCTTGCAGGGGGCGCCACAGTGGAAGAACTGGCCAGCGAAACCGACATGCGCGTCGGTGAACTGGACTGGCGCACAGGCGAAACCGCTGGCATTGCCGCCTATGAAGCGTTCCGTTCAGCCGCGCGCAACGTCGAGGCAGGCGATTTTCCCGAAATCCAGATTCTGGATGATGGCGGCCTGTTCACCCTTGAACTGATTGAGGACCTGCCCCCCCTTGCCCGCCCGCTGGATGATATTCGCACACAGGTAACAGGCGACTGGCGGCGCGCGCAAATCGTTGAAAACCTGCAGCTTCAGGCAGATGGCATCGTGCAGGCGCTTGAAGATGGCGCGGATTTTGCGACGCTGGACCTGACGCCTGATCGTTTTGAAGGAATGCGCCGGAGCGATGTGTTGCCTGACCTGCCGCGCGACCTTGTCGGAACAGCCTTCGATATGGAAACGGGCGATGTGCGAAGTGTCGCAGGTGCGGACCGCGTTTTCGTCATCGCGCTTCATGCGGTATCTGACCCTGACCTGATGATGGACGATGTTGCGCGCTTGCGCGATGCGCTGTCGCAACAGCTGGCGCAAAGCGTCGCCCAAGACCTGTTCACCTATTTTTCATCGGCCTTGCGCCAATCCCAACCCATCCAGTTCAATCAACAAGTGATTGATGCTGTGCACGCGAATTTCTGAACGCCCATGGCCACCCTTACCCCTGAATACCAACGCTTCGAGGCGGGCTGGGCACGCGGTGAAAACCAGCTTGTCTATACCCGCCTTGCCGCTGATCTGGATACGCCGGTTTCATTGTATATGAAACTTGCCGGTGCCAGCCGCGACAGTTTCATTCTTGAATCGGTCACGGGTGGCGAAGTGCGCGGGCGCTATTCCATCATCGGGCTGAAACCAGACCTGATCTGGGAATGTCACGGCACCCGAAGCCGCATCAACCGCGATGCGCGCTTTGACCCCGACAGTTGGCAAGACATGCAAGGTCATCCGCTGGACACATTGCGCGCAGTGCTGGCCGAAAGCCGGATCGACATGCCCGACGATCTGCCGGCGGCGTCTGCAGGGTTGTTCGGGTATCTGGGCTATGACATGATCCGCCTGGTTGAGGATTTGCCCAATATCAACCCGGACCCAATTGGCGTGCCCGATTCCATCATGCTGCGCCCGTCAGTGGTGGCCGTGCTGGACGGGGTGAAGGGCGAAGTGACTGTGGTTTCGCCCGCATGGGCCGGGTCCGGGCTGTCGGCGCGCGCGGCCTATGCGCAGGCCGCTGAACGGGTCATGGATGCCGTGCGCGATCTTGAACGCAGCGTGGCGCAGGCCCCGCGCGAACTGGGCCATCAGGCCACCCCCCTTGGCGCGCCCGTGTCAAATTTTGCCAAACCCGATTATCTGGCAGCAGTCGGGGCCGCGAAGGAATATATCCGCGCGGGCGACATCTTTCAGGTCGTCCCCTCGCAGCGGTGGTCGCAGAAATTCGCGCTGCCGCCCTTTGCGCTGTATCGCTCGCTGCGGCGCACGAACCCGTCGCCCTTCATGTTCTATTTCGATTTTGCCGCGCAATCGGGGGGGTTCCAGATTATCGGGGCCAGCCCAGAAATTCTGGTGCGCCTGCGCGATGGCGAAGTGACCATACGCCCCATCGCCGGAACCCGCCCGCGCGGGACAACGCCGGAGCAGGACCGCGCCTATGAGGCCGATCTTCTGGCCGACCAGAAGGAACTGGCCGAACATCTGATGTTGCTGGACCTTGGGCGCAACGATGTGGGGCGTGTGGCGAAAATTGGCACTGTGCGCCCGACAGAAGAATTCATCATCGAACGCTACAGCCACGTCATGCATATTGTGTCCAACGTGGTGGGCGAACTGGCCGAAGGGCAGGACGCGCTTTCGGCCCTTCTGGCGGGGTTGCCAGCGGGCACAGTCTCGGGTGCGCCCAAGGTCCGCGCGATGGAAATTATCGATGAGCTGGAACCCGAAAAACGCGGTGTCTATGGTGGTGGCGCAGGGTATTTCGCGGCAAACGGCGAAATGGACATGTGCATCTGTTTGCGCACAGCCGTCCTGAAAGATCAGACGCTTTATATTCAGGCAGGCGGCGGCGTTGTCTATGACAGCGACCCGGAATCCGAGTATCTTGAAACCGTCAACAAATCCAACGCCTTGCGCCGTGCAGCGGAAGATGCTGGTCGGTTTTCCGGTGGGAATGGCTGAACTGGAGTTACGGCTGCGTTGTGGCCTTTTGCGGACATTGGGAATGTCCCAAGGCGCGGAATCAAGGGCGCAGCCCGCCGCGCCATCGGCGGGCCGTCCCGCGGCCTGCCGATGCCCTGAAGGCGCGCCAAGCGATTGAATTCAGGGTAAGTATTCGCCGAGGGCCGTCTGGATTGGTTTGCGCTTTTCAAGTTATCGAGTGTCCTTATGGACGCACACGAAGACACCCCCCGCATTCAGGTTT